>CALLXZ010000069.1 GCA_937875605.1 uncultured Moheibacter sp. | reverse complement strand
GAACCGATCCACGATGGTTTCCGAAATTGGATCAAAAAAGATTATATAGTAAACGGCGAAGAATTATTGCTGGACAGAGCGCAATTGATGGGAATTACCGCACCTGAAATGGTCGTTTTAATAGGTGGAATGCGCGTTCTCGGAACCAATCACGGAAATACAAAACACGGTGTTTTTACGCAAAGAGAAGGTGCTTTGACCAATGATTTCTTTGTGAATCTGACTGATATGCGGTATACGTGGAAACCGGTTGGGAAAAATCTGTATGAAATCATCGACCGAAAAACCGGCGAAACAAAATGGACAGCTTCACGAGTGGATTTGGTATTGGGTTCAAATTCTATTTTACGCTCGTATGCGGAAGTTTATGCGCAAGATGACAGCCAAGAAAAATTTGTCAGGGATTTTGTAAAAGCGTGGACAAAAGTGATGAACGCTGACCGATACGATTTAAATTAAATTTCTAAAAAACTATAAAAATAAAAGCCATTTCGTCATACTACGAAATGGCTTTTTTAGGTCAAATCAAATTGATTAGATGAAATGGAAGCTGATTTTTATTTTCCGCCTAACATAACCAATTCTTCTACTTTTATTTCGGTGATGTAGCGCTTTTGTCCTTCTTTATCATCGTAGTTTCTGTAAACGATCTTGCCTTCCACAGCAATTTCATTTCCTTTTTCCACATATTTCTGCATGATCTCGGCAGTTTTGCCATACGCGACGAGATTATGCCATTGGGTTTCTTCTACCTTCTCCCCTTTTCCGTTAGTGTAATGGTCTGAAGTTGCCAGACTGACTTTTGCAAGGGTTCCATTTTCGAAGTTTATGGTTTCTACTTCTTTTCCTGTTCTACCGATGAGGGTAACTTTGTTTCTTAGTGACATAGCTTTACAATTTAAAAATTAAACATTTAGATTCGAAACTTTTACTGTCATTCAAATCTCTGTTGCGAAGGTTTCACTAAAAAGAAAATGTAGTCGGTAACTAAACATTTATAATCATTTGTAATTGTTTAAAAACGAATATTTACCTATAAATCAAACCATTATAAGAAAATGATATTTCATTGAAATTATAATAATTTATTCTAAAAATATCATTCACCTACCAAAACGCCCGACACATTCCAAGAACTAAAACTTCCTCCTTCCGGTTTTCCTTGCTGAATTTTTACCTGGATTTTATGTTTTCCCGATTTCAAATCTCCTAAATCGATGATAAAAGGATTTGTAACTGTCGCCGGACACCAATTGGAACGGCTATAATCGGACGATGAAAGTCCGTTCCCAAAATTTCCCGAAACAGGATTGTACAATCGATACGATCCGCAATCTTCCCGCCACGGAATCAGATCAAAAACGATCTTTCCATCGAGCAAAATCGTGTTTTTTTTCGCAACAAATTCATCTCCGTTTTCCCAGCCGCCATGACCTGTGGTCGTATATCGAAGTTGTGCATTTTTCAAATCTTCTTTTAATTCAAATTCGACTTCCAAACCTTTCTCAGAATCAAACATCGTGGCATACTCCTGCCCTGCCATTTCCATCACATTTAGTGTATTGAAAAGCGGAACGACTTTTTTCAATGGTTTTTCGGATGACTCATCGTTGTGAATCGTAATGTTCATCGATATTTTATGTCCGCCTTTATCATAATTCCCGATAAACGTTCCTATATAAACTTCTTTTTCACTCATCAAAGAAGCAAATTGCGTGATTTCCTGTCTGTACATCACCAAATCCTGCCAAATTTTCCCTTTCAATGT
>CALLXZ010000068.1 GCA_937875605.1 uncultured Moheibacter sp. | reverse complement strand
TTTGGATCTGCATACAAACTTGAGTAATAGTTAAAATCAGAGTCTACACTTAAACCTTTTACGATTTCAAATTGTGTTCCTAAACCAAATGTGAACTGAGCTGAGCTTCCTACATAAATTCCATCTAAATCTACGCTTTTATCAGAATCAATTATATCAAATGAATCTTGGTCACGTACCGTGTAGGGAGACGAGCCTTTCAATTGCCAATCACCATAAGATGCAAATCCTCGGAATGTCCATTTTCTAGCCAATTTCGCTTCAAAGTCTACTTCTACACCTTTATGAATTTGATTTTGGTCAGATAATAGATAATCCACATTTTTATATTTCGGATCTGCCGGATTGAAATCATCAACCGGATAATTTTTATCTCCTCTGATTCCATAGGTTACAAAACGGTTATCCCAATTGGTGTAATATAAATTTACATTAACTTTCAATGCTCTTGTAGCATATCTGTAACCAAATTCCAAACCGGTAATTTCCTCATTATCAACTTCCGGCGTTCTTAAATCAACTGTATTCTGCGTAAAGATATTATCTAAAAATGGTTGACGGGAATAGTGACCTGCGTTTGCAAATACAGTATGGTCGCTTTCCAAAATATTATACGCCAAACCTCCTTTTACGTTGTATCCGATTTTGTTCACTTTTTCTGATTCAGCTTCTCCACCTTCGTAATTCCAACGGTCAAGTTTTTGGTAAAACTGATTGGAAACAGCTCCTTGTACAAACGCTGAAAAGCCTGCAATGTTGAATTCAATTTGCCCAAAAGCTCCCTGATAATTGATTTTCTCAGAATTGTCATATCCGATTCTTTGTCCTTCGTCAGCGAAGTTAAATAATGACGCCCAAGGTTTTGAGTCAAATGTCTCAGTAACCTGATAAGTTCCTAAATTATCATTTGTGATTTCCCAACCATTCAAACCATACGTCTCAACTAATTGACGGAAGTGATCTCCTTTATAAAAACGAACATCTGCTCCCAAATTGAATGACCAGTTTTCATTCAAATCATAATTCAAGTTCGATACAGCTCCATACCAAAAATGGTTGTTTACAGAAGCTCTTTTTGAAAAACCTTTGGCACGACCATTTGAATCAAAAAAACCGATTCCATCTGCAATACCAGCATTATAAGTTCCGGCTGCGTCAAAATCCAAATATCCGTCACCCATTCTGATTCCATTCGAAGTTGAGGGGTTTTCTCCAAACACTCCGGTTCCACCACCTCTACCCATAGATGCGTAAACTACAGTTGATAAAGACAAATCGTTGTTGATAGACCAGTCCCAGTTTAAGTTAGCCACAGGTTTGTGATAATAATTTTCAACTAAATTATGTCCTTCTCCTTCGTAAAAACCATAATTCTCATTGTATTTATGCCCAAAATCCGCATATTCTTGAGCTGTATTTGACCATTTTTGACCATGAACCTGAGGTGCACCAAAAACCATAAAGTTGATATTGTGACGATCATTTGGTTTGTAACCAACGGAAACAAAATAACTTTGCCCATTACCACTTGTACCTCTAGCAAATTTACGATGGGCTGTCCAATAGTCGAATGCTACTGAGAATCCCCATTTACCTTGTAGACCTGAATCATAAGCAACCGTTCCTTTCATATAGCTATCATTCCCCATTACAAAACGAGCCATACCCCCTTGGCTTCTTTCTGTTGCTTTCGTTACGATATTTATCGTACCTCCTACAGAAGAAATCGCCAATTTAGAAGAGCCTAAACCTCTTTGAACCTGAACAGCATTGGCAACATCCAACATAGAACTCCAGTTGGACCAGTACATATTACCATCTTCCATTCCGTTAATTGGCTGACCGTTTAACAAGAAAGCCGTGTTTGATTGATCAAAACCACGTAAAAACATTTGACCATCTCCAAAACCACTTGCCTGATTCGATACATAAACCGAAGGAGTATGTTTCATAACCTCAGGAAACTCAACGTTACCGACAGATTTATCCTGAATTTCTTGTTTTGTAATTGTCGAAACCGCTACCGGAGTTTTACGGTTTTCTTCCAAGTCAATCACACCTTTCCCTACAATTACCGTTTCAGAAAGTAAAATGTCTTGTTCCCAGTCTACAGAATCCTGAACTTCAGGATCTACTTGTGCATAAGTCAAAGTAGCACCCCCTCCTATTATTAATAGAAAAGCTGCTTTCAACAGAGTAGAGTTTTGCCTCATATCTTATATGTTTTTATAATTACGATGCAAAGTTGCTAACAGTTCTATATATAATTGTTATGTAGAAGTTAATTTTTTCAACCAGGTTTTCAACTATTAGCATGAATTATATCAGGCCACCCTAAGTTTCAGAAACTCTTTGAAGCAGATGAGCAATTGATAAACAATTTATTAGATCAATTTTAATTGAACTATATTCATTTTTAATAGCAGAATTATTTAATTGCTTTTAAACTCAAATCTTTATTGGGAGCAGAATGGATGATAGCACCTGAAGAAATAAAATCAATCCCGGTTTCCGCCACTGAACGGATTGTTTCCAGTGTGATGCCGCCCGAAGCTTCTATTTTGCATTTTCCATTGATGAATTGAACTGCTTCTTTCATTTGCTCCGAATTCATGTTATCCAGCATTATAACATCTACAATTCCTGTGGAAAGCGCTTCTTTTACTTCTTCTAAATTTCGGGTTTCGACTTCGATTTTTAAATCTTTGCCTATCTGATTTAAATAATTCTTAACTGAATAAACAGATTTTACAATTCCACCTGCGTAATCGTTATGATTATCTTTCAACATCACCATATCATAGAGTCCGTAGCGGTGATTCTGAGCGCCACCTATGGCTACCGCCCATTTTTCGCACATCCTGAAATTAGGAGTCGTCTTACGGGTATCCAGGATCTTCACATTCGTCCCTTCCACTTTTTCAACCATTTCTCTTGCTAATGAGGCAATTCCGCTCATTCGCTGCATACAATTTAAAACCAAACGTTCCGAAGTTAAGATAGAACGAGCTGAACCTTTCACCCGAAATGCGACATCTCCATTTCGTGCCGATTCGCCGTCTTTCATTAGAATTTCAATTTGAAGGTTTTGATCGAAATAGTGAAAGATTTCCACCGCCAATTCCACTCCTGCCAACACACAATCTTCCTTGACCAAAAGTTGCGCATCATCCTGCAAGTCTGCTGGAACGCTACCCAAAGTCGAGTGGTCTCCATCTCCTACATCTTCTTTAAAAGCTTCGGAAATGAAATGTTTTAATCGTTCGTCGGTTATGTATTCGGGTCTTTGCATCTTATTAAAGATTAAAAAGGTGGCTTAGAAAACCTCAGCCACCTAAATAGTTATAATTTTTTATTAAATTAAAATTTTAAATCGCCGTTGACTTCTCTTACGGCTGCGGCTGCAGTAGCGAAATTTTCTTTTTCTTCTTCAGTCAAAGTGATGTTAACGATTTTTTCTACTCCATTTTTCCCGATGATTGCCGGAACTCCCAAACAAATGTCGGACTGACCGTATTCACCCTCTAACATCAATGAACAAGGAATCATTTTCTTCTGGTCACATAAAATAGATTGAACCAAAACGGAAACTGCTGCTCCCGGTGCATACCATGCTGATGTCCCTAGAAGTTTGGTTAGCGTTGCACCACCCACTTTTGTTTCTTCAATTACATAAGCTTGTTTTTCTTCACTTAAAAATTCGGAAACCGGCACACCGTTTCGGGTTGCTTTGGATATTAAAGGTACCATTCCTGTGTCTGAATGCGCAGCAACCACCATTCCGTCTACATCTGAAATCGGGCACTCCAACGCTTCTGCCAATCTGTATTTGAAACGGGCTGAATCTAAAGCTCCACCCATCCCGATGATTCTTTCTTTTGGAAGGCCGGAAGTTTTATGTACCAAATACGCCATCGTATCCATCGGGTTGGAAACTACAATGATGATTACATCCGGTGAATATTTCACCAAATTAGCCGTAACGTCTTTTACAATTCCTGCGTTTATACCTATTAACTCCTCACGCGTCATCCCAGGTTTTCTCGGAATTCCTGAAGTGATAACCGCAACTTTTGATCCGGCGGTTTTTGAATAATCACCTGTCGTTCCTGAAATTTTGGTATCGAATCCGTTTAAAGAAGCACATTGCATCAAATCCATGGCTTTTCCTTCGGCAAAACCTTCTTTGATATCTACCAATACTACTTCTGACGCAAAATTTTTCATTGCAATATATTCAGCACAGCTTGCTCCAACTGCTCCTGCACCTACTACCGTTACTTTCATGTTGTTATATTTAAAATTCTACAATTAGGTTGGTAAATATAATTATTTCATCATAAATTAATTAAATTCTGCACAGATTGTATTATTTTCAATTAAAAAATCCTTCTAAATTCAATCAGAAGGACTTTTTAATTGTGATAAAAAATTATAAAAAATGAAAAGTATTAAAATCCCATTCCACCTCCGGGAGCGGCTTGATTGTTTTCCTGCTGGATGTTTCGTTTGCGTACATCTCCTCCGAAATTGTAGGAAAAACCAATGTATAAAGTTTGGGATTCCCAATTGAATCTGCCAATTCCCGGTGTTGGATTGTCAATGTGTGCTTCGGCATGGAAGGTTTTGAAAATGTCGCTAACGCGTGCATTGAAAGAAGCTTTTCCATCCATAAATGTATAGCGAGCACCTAAATCCATGCGCCACATCGGTTGCATTTCTCCTTGTACAAATTTGAATTTTCCACGGTACATGAAAAAGTTCTGTAAGCTTAGGTTTTTTAGTAACGTAATGTTGTTGTTGATACGGAAATTCCATGGCGTTCCGGTTACTTCGCGTACTTCCAGGTTTTCATCGTTTAGATAAAATTTATTTGAAAATACATCAAAACTGGCATTGAAACTCCACCATTTGGCAGGTCGGTAATTGGTACTTAATTCTAATCCGTAGCTGTCTGATTCATCGTAATTGATATAACGTTGGTTTATCAAATTTGGGTCGTTTGGATCTCTCTCCAAAAAGCGGAAAATCATATCATTTACTTTTCGATAAAAAACGGTTGCATTTATACTTCCGCCTTTGAATCGTTGTAGGTAGCCCAATTCGTAGGAATTTGTAAACTGGGGTTTCAACTCAGGATTTCCGATGCTTTGCATGGTCGCTGTACGCCACTCCGGAACCGGCGTGATTTGACCGATTCCCGGACGATCGACTCTTCGGCTATAATTCAAGGAAACTTGTCCTTTTTCTGTTATGTCATAGGTGAAAAACGCGGATGGATAAAATTCCATGTAGTCGGTTTTGTAAATTCCTGCTCCGGCTGGTTCCACGAAATAATCGGCTTTTTCTTCGACTTGTTCTGCTCGTAATCCTAATTGCATCGCAAATTTTCCAAATTTCTGACCGTAATTGGCGTAAGCTGAATAAATACTTCGTGTGAAATCAAAGTCAGCATTTGGGGAATAGGTAATAGGATTATCTCCAAACGTGGTCAAGGTTTGACCTGACTGAATATCGCTAATGCTTTGTTCTTGTCGGAATTGAATTCCTGCCTCTATTTTTCCACCGTCTATGATTTGGTTGGTATAATCCAAATTGATACGGGTGTTATTATTTTCTCCGTTTCTTAACTCTGTGTAGACATCTTCCGGAAAGGTATTCCAATAATTTCGGGTGTCTCCATTGTCAGAAGTCGAATAAATCGCATCCAAAATAATATTGTGATCCTCTTTTCCGAAATCTTGTTTAAAATTTAAACTGTAATCACCGTTTTTATAATCTCCTTTTGAGTCACTAATGTTTTCGTATAAAATATCATTTGAATTATCAAAAACATTGGCAGTTGAAAATCCGTCTCCTTTATAGAAAAACTGATTGGTATATACTGTTAAGGCTGTTTTTTCTCCCAAAAACCAGTCAAACCCAACTTTGAAAACTTGTGAAGTATTGTCATCTACTACATCAAAAGATTGATCCAATAAAGTTTCAAAATTTTCCACTTTTCCATGAAAACGGTTTTTACCGAAATTAGCATTGTAATTTCCAAAAAAATTAAACATTCCGGTATTCACGTTAGCATTGACAGAGCTGTTATGACGGGTGTTGTCGCCTTGCGTGAAACCCAAATCCAAACCCACATTGTAACCTTGTCTTTTGTTTTTATGTGTGATGATGTTGATGATCCCTGAGTTTCCTTCCGGATCGTATTTAGCCGAAGGATTGGTGATAATTTCTACTTTGGCAATTGAATTGGAAGGCAATTGTTTCAACAATTGAGCTGCCGGAACATTGGATGGTTTTCCATCCACCATTACTTTTACGTTTTCATTTCCACGAAGGGATAGTTCTCCGGTTTGCTGATCTACACTCACCGAAGGAATATTGTTCAAAACCGCAGCTGCATCTGCTCCTGCACTCACCAAATCTTTCCCTACATCCACTACTCTTTTATCTATTTCGGTGCGGTATTGGGAAACTTCTCCTACGATATTGGCTCCTTCCAGCGCTACTACTTCACTTCCCAAAATGATGATTCCCAGATTATTTTTAGGTGAACTTACCTTTATGTCCTGAACCTTATCTGCAAACCCAACTGCCATCAGCACCATTTCATATTCGCCATACGGAATCTGATCGATTGTAAAAGCTCCGTTTTCATCGGTCATACCACCGGAAACTAAATCCTGTGATTCGCCTTTTGTATAAATTTCGATGGACACAAACGGCAAACCATGTTTCGCTCCGTCTTGCACTGTTCCCGATATTTCTCCGTTTTTGTCGTTGTTCGCCCATGCAAAACCAACTGTCAACAGAAGCATTATCGTATAAAATTTCCTTAAACTCATCATTATTTTGTTTTTTATTTCTCTAACTCAGTCTGTTCTTACGCTTTTTTTCCGTAGATAATCGCCGGACTCAAAAGGACAACATTTCCTTCCATTTCAATTGAACCCATATTTTTATCCTTTCCGGAAAGACTTACAAATTCTACTCGGTCTTCGAAACCTTCTGCTTTGATGATCACTTTGTAGTTACCGGGAACCAATTCCGGTAATTCAAATTCCCCGTTGAAATTAGTTAGTGTCTTATAAACCAATTGACTTTCGGCTCCTAATTTATATACCTCCAATGTGGAGAATAATATACCCATTCCTGAATAATCCTGAATTTTACCTTTTAATTCAGCTTGCGTATTGTTCGTCATAAAAATACTTGTCAAAACCAATACTATTCCTGCAATTAATCCTGTTGTTTTCATATTTCTTAAATTTATTATATTATACATACTACTTTGTTATACCTAATTACAAAATGTAATTCACCGCATTTTATCTATAAGACGACAATTATTTCTGAATGTTACAATCGCTTATCATATTTTTAAAAATATTTCTTATTCGTTTTTAATCTAAATAGTGAATTAGGCGAAATCAATTATATTTGCTCTCTATGAGATCAGTAGTAATTATAGGCGCCGGAAATGTAGCATTTCATCTAACCAGAGCGCTGATTCAAAACACCGTAAACGTCCGTCAGATATTTAACCGCACATTCGAAAAAGCACAAGAATTAGGCGAAGCCAACAATATTAAATACACCGATAAAATTTCGGAATTGGAAAAAGCCGATTTGTATATAATAGCCGCTTCCGATTCAGCAGTGGAAGAATTGTCTCATTACATTCCTTATGATGATACACTGGTTGTACATACGTCCGGCTCTTTGGGAACAGATGTTTTAAAAGGAGATTACCGAAAAGGCGTTTTTTATCCGTTTCAAACTTTTACTAAAAGAAAAAACCTTCGGTACGAAGCTGTACCTTTTTTCGTAGAAGCAGAGAAAAAAGAAGACGAAGATGCTTTATTTAAACTTGCCGATAAAATCTCCAACGAAGTTCACCGAGTGGATACGGAAAAAAGAAGAAAAGTTCATATGTCCGGTGTTTGGGCAAGTAATTTTGTCAATCATCTTTATTACATCGCACAGTCTCTTTGTAAAGACGCCGATATGCCGTTTGATGTTTTGCGTCCTTTGATTGAAGAAACCGCTTTAAAAGTTCAGGATTTGGAACCTTTTGAAGCACAAACCGGACCTGCAAAACGAGGCGATGAAATCATCATAGAAAAACATTTGGAATTATTAAAAGATTCGCGTCAGCAACAATTGTATCAATTATTATCCGATTCCATCAAAAGAAC
>CALLXZ010000067.1 GCA_937875605.1 uncultured Moheibacter sp. | reverse complement strand
TCCTCATAATCAATCTTTTTCGCATAATTCTATTATTCTGTTTTGATCTGTTCTCCGGTTTTGCCATATCGTCTTTCTCGTTGGATGTAGCTTTGTATGGCTTCCAGAAAATGTTCTTTTCGGAAATCCGGCCAAAGTACGTCAGAGAAATACAGCTCGGCATAAGCAATCTGCCAAAGCAGGAAATTGCTGATCCGGTGTTCGCCGCTTGTACGTATGAGCAGATCTACATTCGGGATATTATTGGTATATAAATTTTGTTCAAAAATTTCGTTGTTGATTTCCTTCGGATCCAGATTTCCGGCTTTTACTTCTTCTGCAATTTTTTGGGTTGCACGGATGATTTCTGCCTGCGAGCCATAATTCAAAGCGATGATTAAAGTGGCTTTGGCATTGTTCTGCGTAATTTCCAATGCTCTCTGCAAAGGTTTTCTTGTGGCATCCGGTAAAGCGTCAATTTCTCCAATCACCATAAGGCGGATTCCTTTTTCATTTAATTCCTGAATTTCCGATTCGATGGTTTTCGAAAGTAATTTCATCAAAAAAGAAACTTCCAATTTTGGACGGTTCCAATTCTCCGTGGAAAAAGCAAATAAAGTCAGATAAGGAATTCCTAAATCTCCACAAGTCTCAATCGCAGAGCGCACCGATTTGATAGCGTTCTGATGTCCGAACGTGCGATCCAGTCCTTGGTTTTTAGCCCAACGTCCGTTACCGTCCATGATGATGGCAACGTGTGTAGGCAAATTATAAGGATGAATAGTATCTGTAATTGATTGATGCATGTATGGGATTAATCACAATAACATGGAGGTCGTCCAAATGTATAGGTTAAAGTAAGGCCTGTGAAGACGTACCAGTCATTACTGGACATATTTCCAACCTGACGGGATTTGATGATATTGGAATTTAATTCTGTAATGTCTTGTTCATTTAAGCCCGGTTCAGAATTGAAGGTAAAATCGCTTTCGTTGGAAAAACTGAAATCCAAATTGTCAGATTGGGTGTAACGAAATCCTACTTCAGCCGAAATAACAAAATTCCCTCGGTATTTGTATTTATATCCGGCTCCAAATGGAACGGTGAATTTTGTTTCTTTTTCGGTTCTGGAAACCAATTCTGTCTGAATGGATGGTGGATCCAAAATCACACCATTTTGATCTCTTGCAAATGTATGATTGGCTGTATAAAGTGGTTTGTCATATAAAAATGCACCTACTCCTCCGAAAATATAAGGCGAATGTTTACGCCCATCTGAATTGTTTATATCAAAAAAGTTATATTCAAAAACCAATGAAGCTTCTATGATATTGTTTTTGTAAGCATAATCTCTTTCTTTTTTGTATTGTTCCGGCGCACTTGCATCGGCTCCCACAACACGGCTGAAAATCCCGTTAAAACGTACGCCCATATACGGATTGAAATTAAAACGATAAATAGCACCGAAAGCAAAAGGAATTCTGTCCATCAAACTTTCCGAACCATACGAAACAGGAGCGGGATTGATGTAATTGGATTTACCAATGTCACCGATTAGATTTGCTCCTCCGGCAAATATTCCGATTTCGTGTCTCTGCGCAAAGGACAAAGAAAAAAATAACCCCAGTGTTAAAATAAGTAGTTTCTTCATATCGTTTTATAAGAATAGATGTGCAAAAAATTCAACGGAAAATTAAGAAATATGTTGCACACTTTTTCTAATAAGCGACAAATATAATCAAATCTGCTTGCTGGCTATATCCTTTAACAAAAATTGTGAAAAAATTCTGATGCTTTTAATTCCTTCTGTCTGAACCCCAAAACATTTTATCCCGAAGTGTCATCAAATATGTCTTGTCTTTGGGTTCCACAATTTTAATTTTAAATTTGGATTTCCTTAACTGTAATTTCACATCTGTGGAAAGAGGTTTGTTTCGGGCATCGAGTGAAAGGAAATATTCGCTCACCCGACTATGAATTCGCAAATCCAAAACAGAATCATCTGAAATCATATAAGGACGCACATTCAGATTATGAGGCGCAATAGCAGTGATGATAAACGTATTGGTTTCCGGATGCACAATCGGACC
>CALLXZ010000066.1 GCA_937875605.1 uncultured Moheibacter sp. | reverse complement strand
ATTTTGGAAGCCAAAGCTTTTGGTGCGGATTTGATTTTGTTGATTGCGGCAGTTTTGACTCGTCAGAAAATCAAAGAATTTTCAGAATTAGCTAAAAAATTAGACATGGAAGTTTTATTGGAAGTTCATAATCGGGAAGAATTGGAAAAGTCCGTTATGCCAAGTTTGGATTTGATCGGTGTGAATAATCGGAACCTGAAAACATTTGAAGTGAATCTGGAAGTCAGTAAAGAATTGTCGGAATTTATTCCAGATGAATTTGTCAAAGTTTCAGAAAGCGGGATCAGTGATTTTAATTCGATTAATGAATTACAAGAATTTGGTTTTCAAGCATTTTTAATTGGTGAAAACTTTATGAAAACAAATGATGCAGGCAAAGCGGCGAAAGAGTTTATTAAAAATTTGGAATCATGAAAATTAAAGTATGTGGAATGAAATTTACGAAAAACATCAAGATGGTTTCCGACTTACATCCTGATTATTTAGGGTTCATTTTTTATGGAAAATCCATCAGGAATTTTGATCAAATTATGCCTGAAATCCCTTCAAATATTCAAAAAGTAGGTGTTTTCGTAAATGAATCTCTTTCTAAAATTAAAGAAAAAGTAAAGGAATTTAATTTGCAAGTCGTTCAACTTCATGGGACGGAATCATCTGTTTATGTAGAAGAATTGAAACAAAAATTACCGAAAATTATTATTTGGAAAGCATTTTCGATAGGAAATGAATTTGATTTCAACGCATTAAACAAGTATAAATATGCCGATGCTTATTTATTTGATACCAAAGGGAAAGACCACGGTGGAAATGGAATTCAATTCGATTGGAGAATTTTGGAGAATTATAAAATGGAAAAAAATATCATTTTGAGCGGAGGAATTTCAGCAGAAGATGTTATAAAAATAAAAGAAATTACTTTAAAAGTTCCGCAAATTGAAGTAATCGATATTAACAGCCGTTTTGAAACCGAACCCGGGCTAAAAAATGTGGATTTACTAAGAAATTTTATGATGAACCTTTAACTTGAAATATGAAACTTGAAACGAAAAAATACAGTGTGAATGAAAAAGGATATTACGGCGAATTTGGGGGTGCTTATATTCCTGAAATGTTATATCCAAATGTAGAGGAATTAAGACGAAAATATCTGGAAATGATTTATGAAGAAGGCTTTCAGAAGGAATTTCAGGATTTACTCCGAAACTATGTAGGACGACCTACACCTTTGTATTTTGCGAAACGTTTGTCCGAAAAACACCAAATCAAAATCTATCTGAAACGGGAAGACTTGTGTCATACTGGTGCGCATAAGATCAACAATACGCTGGGTCAAATTATTCTCGCAAAAAAATTAGGCAAAAAACGAATCATCGCCGAAACCGGCGCCGGACAGCATGGTGTGGCTACGGCAACGGCTTGTGCTTTGATGGGTTTGGAATGTTTGGTTTATATGGGCGAAATCGACATTG
>CALLXZ010000065.1 GCA_937875605.1 uncultured Moheibacter sp. | reverse complement strand
GCGTTTAAAAACGAGAAACATAATAGAGTTAAAGAGAGTAAGCAAATTTTTCTCATAGATTATTGTTTGGGTAGGTTATACTCTTTACAATTTTAAATAACGTGGCAAATTTAGTAAAAATATCCGTTTATACACTAATTCAAAATCTTTTTTACAAACTTTCTGGAAATTATCTGATGATGAGGAATACTTAGAAGTGTACTTTCAAATATAATTTGGTTATATAATAATATATCTATATCAATTATCCTGTCTTGGTATTTCTGCTCAGTATGAAGATATACACGTCCCATTCTATATTCGATTTCTTTTATTTTGGTCAATAAATTAACGGGTGATAAATTAGTCTGTATCACGATGGTTTGATTGAGAAAAGGATGTTCAGACTCAAACCCTTCCGGCTCTGTTTCTATTATTTCCGATACTTTAAGAATTTCTCCTAATTCTTTCTGAATGTGCATTTTAGCCATTTCAAGATTTTTTTTTCGGTCGTTTAAATTAGATCCGAGTAACAAATAAATAGTATTTTGCGACATATTATGCAAATTAATCAAATTAAGTTTTGAAATGAAAAAGTTTTTTGGAAATGTTTTTGCCGTAATTGTAGGTAATATTTTGACTTTTACGTTGGTGGCGATGGTTTTAGGTTTGGTCGTTATGTTTTCCATGGCGGGAAGCTGGTTTCAAAGCAAAGGGCCCAAAGACGGTTCCGTTTTGGAGCTCACGCTTGATTCACCTATAAAAGAAAGTTCTATGGACGATGAAGTAAGTTTATTTGCTCCACCTCCGGGGTCTGAAACTTATTTCAGAGAAATTCTCCGTTCCATAGAGGCTGCAAAGGGAGATGATAAAATAAAAGGAATAAGCTTGAAAGTCCAGAATTTTAACGGAGGAACTTCTCAAATGTCCGATATCCGAAATGCTTTGAAAGATTTTAAAAAATCGGGTAAATTCATCTATGCCTATTCACATAATTCTACGCAAGGTGGTTACGCTTTAAATTCGGTAGCGGATTCTGTTTTTCAAAATCCGATGGGGATGGTCTTTGTACAAGGGTTAAGTGCCGAAGTTATGTTTTTTAAGAATTTCGGAGATAAATATGGAGTAGATTTCCAAGTAATCCGTCATGGAGCTTATAAATCAGCAGTTGAACCTTATTTACGTGAAGATTTATCACCGGAAAACAGAGAACAGTTGACTGTTCTTTTAAATGATATTTGGGGAAATCTTTCTTCCGAAATGGCTAAATCCCGAAATATTTCAGTAGAACAATTCAATACAAATGTAGATAGTTTGTACAGTTTCAATCCGGAAAAGGCGCTTCAGTTCAAATTAGTCGATAAAATCGCTCACGAAAGTGAATACGAAAAAGCATTGGCAAACCGATTGGAATTAGAAGTAAAAGAAAAAGAAACGTTAGAAGATGTATTAGATAAACATACCATTTCTCTTTCGGATTATGCCGCTACACTTACACCAGAAAAGGGAAGAGATCAGGTGGCAGTTTTGTACGCATCAGGAACCATCATGCCGGGCGAATCTTTTTCCGGAATCCAATCGGAAGTCTATAAGAAAGCTATTCGAGATTTACGGGAAGACGATAAAGTAAAGGCAGTAGTATTGCGTATCAATTCGCCGGGCGGAAGTGCAGATGCTTCGGAAGAAATTTTATATGAATTAAGAGAATTACGTAAGAAAAAACCGGTGATGGTTTCGTTTGGTGATGTGGCGGCTTCGGGCGGATATTACATGGCGATGGAAGCCGATTCTATCTTCGCAAGTCCCAATACGATTACAGGATCCATCGGTGTTTTAGGGATGATCCCAAGTGTGCAAAAATTAGTCAATAATGTAGGAATTACGACCGATTATGTCAATACCAATCAAAATTCAGATTTCTTAAAAACACCTTTTAAGCCGTTGAACGAAACCGGCATTCAAACCATGACCCAAATGACGGAAAATGTGTACAAAATCTTTGTGCAACATGTTATGAAAGCAAGAGGGATGACGTATGAGCAAGTGGATTCGATTGGTGGAGGAAGAGTTTGGTCAGGTGCACAGGCAGTTAAATTAGGATTGGTGGATAAAATAGGTACATTGGAAGATGCGATTAATGCTGCTGCTGCTAAAGCAGAATTGGAAAAGTATTCGGTGGTAAGTTATCCTTTTCGAAAAGGAGGATTTGAAGAATTTATGCAGGAATTCCAATCCACAAAAGCAGAAGCAATGGTGCAGCAGGAATTAGGGCAAGAATATTTTCGTCTGTATCAGGAATTGAAATCCATGCGTGAATT
>CALLXZ010000064.1 GCA_937875605.1 uncultured Moheibacter sp. | reverse complement strand
TGTTCGATGACCTTGGATATAAAATCGCGTCGCAGCATTACTTTTTCAGATTCTTGGTCAGAAGAGAAACGGCAAGAAAAATACCGATTAGTTCCACGAACATTCCCACGATGATCAGATTATTTCCGGTAATCCATCCATCAGAATATTGGTTCATTTTCAATAAAGCTCCGGCGATGATCAAAATCAAACCTAGAAGAATTATCGTAAGCCCGGCAAGTACAGGAGGAGTGAATTTCATTTTTTCTTTATTAGTTCAATTTATTGGCCAAACGTTTGAATACTTTTTTTGGTTCTTTTCCCTCGTACAAAGTTTTATAGACAGCTGCCAGAATCGGTGCTTTTACTTCCAAAACTTTTTTCAATTGATATACACTTTTGGTGGCATAATAACCTTCCGCCACCATGTTCATTTCCAAAATGGCAGCTTTTACGGTATATCCTTTACCGATCATGTTTCCAAACATTCGGTTTCTTGAAAAATTGGAATAGCCCGTTACGAGCAAATCGCCTAAATAAGCCGATTCGGTTACATTTCGTTTGATAGGTGAAATATGCTGGGTGATACGGTTCATTTCGCGTGTTGCATTGCTCATCAAAACCGCCTGAAAATTATCGCCATATCCCAATCCATGCGCAATTCCCGCAGCAATTGAATAAATATTTTTCAAAACTGCCGCATATTCAGTTCCAAAAATATCCTTTGAAATATTGGTCTTGATGAAACTACAGGAAAGTCCATCCGCCACCATTTTTGCTTTTTCAGTGTCCTGAGCCGCAATTGTCAAATAAGAAAGTCGTTCCAAGGCTACTTCTTCCGCATGACAAGGTCCGCTGATGACACCGAAATTTTCATAAGCAACTTGATAATTTTCATGTAAATATTCGCCAACGATTTTATAGTGAACCGGCACAATTCCTTTGATTGCCGAAACAATAAATTTGTTTTCCAATGAAACGTTCAGATTCTCCAAACAAGCTTCTAAATGAATAGAAGGCGTCGCAAAAACAATCCAATCCGAATTCTCCACCAATTCGTTGATGTCCGTAGTCAATTGAAGTTGTTCCGTATTGAATTCCACCGAAGTCAGATAATTCGGATTGTGTTTATGTTTGAGGATGTATTCTTTTATGAAATCATTTCGTACCCACCAATTTATGGTTTCATGATTTTTACAAAGCATTTTGGCGATGGCCGTTGCCCAGCTTCCGCCACCGACTAATCCTACTTTGGGTTTTGACATGGTTTGATTTGTTTGTTTCTCTCTTGCTGAGTCAAAATTAGTGAATTCTATTCAATATTAAATTTTTAGATATCTCAATTCAAAAGTTGGAAGGTTTGATCATAAATTTTTCTTTCTTTTTTCATAGTTGTAGGTTACTATATGAACTTCATTCTAATTGGTGTTTCAACTCCAAAAATAGATTTTCAAAATTGCATTGATGGTCACTAAACTTCTCGTGAAACAAATCGTTCTGCGGTTCAATCTTTTCAAATGAGTTCTGAGCGTAAGAAATTTTCTTTCGATGGAATTTGTTCCGAATTGATTTATGTTATGAATCTCACTTTGAATGAGTGATTTATAACTTTTGAGTTTGTCAGTAAAGATTTTCTTAGCATTTGAAAGATGCAAAGTATCAAAGACCGATTTCAAAGTTTGATTGGTTCTTCTTCCGATATTAAAAACAATTATGTTTTTGCTGATTTTTTCTAATGCGCAAACAATCCAAATTCTTTTTTCTTTATTGCCGATGTAAGTACAAAGCTCATCGACATCATATTCTTTTCCTAATTAAATCAATGGTTGGTTGATATTTTTAGCGATGGAAATAATTCTTTTGAGTAAAGTAGTTGTAGAAATTTTCAAAACTCTGGCAGTACTTCTGATTCCTAAACCTTCTTTGGTAAAATGGATGATTTCGGAATTTATTTTTTCATGGCAGGCATTATAAGTATAGTAATCCAAAAATCTTTTGCCACAAGATTTACATAGATATTGTTGTTTTTTGCTTTTTGTACTGCCATTCTTGATGATTTTAGAAGGTTTAAGAATATCAAAAATAATAAGAGCAGGGGAATCCTGCTTTTATTATCTTTATTTTTAATTGAAAGTATTCTTATTTTCAGATAGTTAAAGTTTGAAAGTTATGGCATCACTAACTTTGATACACTACCTAAAAGCCTCGTTTTTTTAAAGGGCTTCTGTTTATTTTTTTGCCCCTGGAAACATTTGCTCTGCCCTTTGAACTTGCAACAAAAATTCGGACAAAATATTTAAGACCTAAGCTGCATATTG
>CALLXZ010000063.1 GCA_937875605.1 uncultured Moheibacter sp. | reverse complement strand
GCTTAAATTTGATTCAAGCTATGAGGTAGTAGATTATATTGAAAATACTTTAAACTCTGAAGGAGAAGGTGATTACATTACTGCTTTGCACCAATTTGCACCGAACGGAAGGATTACTATCAACGGAAGAGAACTTTTCCTAGCACAAATGCACACCGGTGTGAATCGGTTACTGTCAATCGCTCCGAACAATTTTCAATCCACCAATTTTATTTCGGATGCATTAGATATTAATATCCAAATGGATTATATCGTTTTACCGGACGGCGTAATTTTTAGTATAAATGGTAATTTTTATAAAACCGATGGTATATCTTCCTTAGAACAAATAAACACATTCAACAATATCGGAATTTTTGAAGACAACTTCCGTGCACCTTCTCCATACAATTTATTTCAGCTAAGTGGTTCTGGAAACGCTTTTGTTCACATGGAAAATGAGACTTATTTTAAAACCATAAGCAGCGATCAGGTAGAACATATTTATAAAATAAGTTCAATACATGATAGTCCGGAACTGGTTTATTCAGCTGTGCATAACGGATCTGTTTACGAAATACTTAGATATGCCACTGATTGGAACGGAAATCTACTATTCGTTGTTCAAAGCAATGACGCCACTGTTGCTGACCAAATCTACCTCTACAACGGAGTAGAACTCATTCTCAATCCAATTTTAAATGACTATTTAGGCAAGACCACAAACGAACAGTCAAGTATTGTCGGATTATTTACTCATGGCAATCTTTTACTTGTCAATACTGAAGAAGGTGTCTATTCTATCGAATATGATGACATGTCCATTTCCGATCAAATTATTACTTACAAACTGAAACTTTATCCAAATCCTGTAAAGGACATTCTTCATTTGTCTGAAAAAGCCTCAGAAATTAAAGTCTACGATTTATCAGGAAAACTCATCAAAACCCATTTGAGTAAAACGGACAAATTATATTTAACTGAACTTCCAAAAGGAAATTATATTCTAAGCGGAACCAATCAACAAGGTGAAAAATTTAGCTCCAAATTTATAAGACAATAATCCCGCTTTAAATATTTATTAACATTAATATTCACCCGCTCAGGCGGGTTTTTTTATTAAATTCATCTTAATTCATTTTGTAATCTATAAATTTGTTGTTTTCAAAAAACAAGCAATGAAATTCATTTATTTTTTATTTTTAATTATTTCTCAAAACCAAATGGAAAATCCCCTGTTACAAAAATTCAACACCCCTTTCGAATCCGTACCATTTAGTCAAATTAAAAACGAACATTATCTTCCGGCATTTGAAATCGCTATCCAAATGGCAAAAAAAGACATTGAAGATATTTGCCACCAAACCGATTCCCCTACTTTTGAAAATACCATTGTGGCGCTGGAAACTTCCGGTGAAAACCTAAGCCGGATTTCTTCTGTTTTTTTCAATATGAATTCGGCAGAAACCAATGATGAAATTCAGAAAATCGCCAAAGAAGTTTCGCCTATGCTTTCAGAACTTCGAAATGACATCACCCTAAATCCCGTTTTGTTTCAACGAGTGAAAGCGGTTTACGATCAAAAAGACAAATTGAATCTAAGCTCGGAACAGCAGCTATTATTGGAAAAAAAATACAAGAATTTCAGTCGAAACGGAGCCAATCTAAACGAAGATCAAAAAAATAAACTTCGCCAAATCGATAAAGAATTAGCCAAACTTCAAGTTCAATTCGGACAAAATGCTTTGGCAGAAACCAATGCTTATTTTAAAAACATTACAGACGAGAATTCCTTAAAAGGTCTTCCGGATTATGTAAAAGCCGAGGCTAAGAGTGAAGCTGAAAAACGCAATCAAAAAGGTTGGACCTTTACGCTTCAGATGCCGAGCTATCTACCTTTTATGACCTATGCAGAAAACCGCGATTTACGAAAAGAATTGTACATAGCGTATAGCAAAAAGGCATTTCAAAACAATGAATTCAACAACGAATCCAACGTAAAAAGAATCGCTGAACTCCGATTGGAACGTGCAAACTTACTGGGTTATAAAACTCACGCCGATTTTGTCTTGGAAGAACGAATGGCGAAATCTCCCGAAATTGTAAAAGAATTCTTGGATGATTTATTGAAAAAATCAAAACCTTTTGGATTAAAAGATGTCCAATTATTACAAAATTATGCACAATCCAAAGACGGAGTTTCTAAACTTGAACGTTGGGATCATGCTTATTATGCTGAAAAAGTAAAACAAGAAAAGTTTAATCTTTCAGATGATGAATTAAAACCCTATTTTCAATTAGACAAAGTCGTAAACGGTGCTTTTCAAGTCGCCGGAAAATTGTTCCAGATTCAATTCAAAGAAAGAAACGATATCGACAAATACCACGAAGATGTGACGGTTTATGAAGTTTTGGACGAAAAAGGAAATCATCTGGCACTATTCTATACCGATTTCTTTCCGAGAGAAGGAAAACGTGCGGGTGCCTGGATGACGGACTTCCGCGGACAATCCAACATCAACGGAAAAATGGTTCGTCCACATATTTCCATCGTTTGTAATTTCACCAAACCTACGGCAGATACTCCTTCCCTACTTACATTTAGTGAGGTAACGACGCTGTTTCATGAATTCGGTCATGCACTTCATGGGATATTGGCAAACAGCAGTTATGAAAGCCAATCCGGAACCAATGTTTTGTATGACTTCGTAGAACTCCCTTCTCAGTTTATGGAGAATTTCTGCTACGAACCGGAAGTATTAGCGCTCTTTGCGCAACATTACCAAACCAGCGAAACCATCCCACACGAATTGGTTCAAAAAGTAAAAAATGCTTCGAATTATATGGAAGGATATCAGACAGTTCGCCAATTGAGTTTTGGGTTATTGGATATGGCTTGGCATGGCAAAAATCCTTTGAATATCAGTTCAGTAGATTCGTATGAAAATCTTGCCATGGAACCGACAAATGTTTATCCAATTGTGCCGGGAACCAATATGAGCGTTTCGTTTTCGCATATTTTCAACGGCGGATATTCGTCCGGTTATTATTCGTACAAATGGTCAGAAGTGCTGGATGCTGATGCTTTTGCCTACTTTAAAGAAAAAGGGATTTTTAATCCCGAAGTTGCTAAAAAGTTCAAAAAACTTTTGCAAAGCGGTGGAAGCGTCGACCCGATGGATTTGTACATCGAATTCCGAGGTAAAAAACCAAGCAACGAAGCACTTTTGGAAAGAGCAGGATTTCATTGATTTGAAGGAAGAAATGTGAAGGTTAATTCGAATAAATCAAGATTTAATAATTATTTTTCAATTGCTATTTCATCATAAAAATTAAAAATCATGTTAAACAATAAATCGTTACAAACCTTCCTTGCAATTGGACCTTTGGTTGCATTTGTCTTGCTTTTTATAGGGTATTTTACTTTTTTCTTTGCTATTTTCACCCAAGTATCCACTTTTGAAGAAATGGATAGTGTAGGAAACCCGGCTCCGCCAACCGGAATATTTGTCGGGCTCGGTGTCTTCTTCATTTTGATTATGCTTGCCTTATTTCTTTCGCTGTTCAGTCTGATTTATTTTATAATTCATGCGGTTAAAAACCCAAATCTTGAAGGAGAAAACAGTAATATGCGCATCGTTTGGGTGCTTATCATGGCATTTGTGGGAGGAATCGGTCAGTTGATTTATTGGATCGTGGAAATCAAATCCAAAGACCCCAGACCTATCATTCCCAATTAAATATTAAACGAGAATATATGAGTCCAGTTGAAAAATATTTAGGACATTTGGATACTATTTTCAAACGTGAACCTGAATTCTTCAAAAATGAAAGTCTGATCGAAGGTGTAAAAAATGTAACCTCCATCGTTTACCGGGATTATCCTACGATTGGTTATCTGACGGCTGTTACCTACGGATTATCATTGGTGGACCATCCGGATTGGAAGTTAGGTCGTCCCGAACTGACGATTTGTGTGGAAACGGACAATATAGACTGGGGAATTGTGATTGGTTACATCGCCAATCATCTGCGGGGAAAAACTCCTTTTACTTATGGCAATACGATTAATTTCGGGCAGAAAATCAGTCAGGATTCAGAGATGGATGCTTTTTTGGTTTTTGCGCCCAGTGTTTTTGAAAAAGATGAATTTCTAAACATTGATATCGGAACGGATTATAAAATTAATTTGGCTGGAATGTATCCGATTTATAACAGCGAAATTCCACTTTATAATGAAATCGGTCCGGAAGAATTCTGGAAACATCCGGGATTTGATCCGTTAAAAGTTAGTAGGAAAAGAATTGAATTTTAAACATCATCAAAATTAATCTTGATTTTATCGGTTTTCGGGCGGGAAATACACGCCAAAATCATCCCTTCCTCTATATCAGAATCTGTCAGGATAAAATTCTCACCTAAAACTACTTCGCCTTCTTCCAATTTGCACATACAGCTACTGCAGATACCACCTTTGCAAGAATAAGGCGCATCGATTCCGGCATCTAAAAGCGAATCAATCAGGTTTTTTTCACGGTTCCAAATGGCTTCGCTCACTTCTCCATCTAATTCTACCATAACTTGTACTTCATCGGGCGAGTCTAATTCTTCCGGTAAAATATCCAAAGGATTGGAATCGATTGTAAACAATTCAAAGTGAATGTGTTTCTTCGGAATTCCGGCTTTTAAAATTTCATTGGAAATTTCTTGAATCATTTCATTAGGACCACAAACCATCGCTTCATCAACTTCGTTTATGTCCACCAATTGATTTAAAATCAATTCAAATTTATGTGCATTTAAACGACCTTCAAATAACCAATCCTCCAGTTTATGTTGGGTATAGAATAAATGCGGAAAGAAATTTTTCGGATATTCGTCCCTCAATTTTTCAATTTCCTCGAGAAACATCACATCTTTCGGAGTTTTGTTGGAATAAAATAAATAGAAATTTACCCATTCTTCGGTTTGAAGAGTATAGCGAATGATACTTAAAATAGGAGTAATCCCGCTTCCTGCCGCAAATGCCAGCAATGTCCTTTTCTCGTTGGGTTTAGATGGAATTCCAAAACGGCCGTTAGGTGTAGAAACACGCAAAAAATCGCCTTCTTTCAGTTCTGAGTTCAGAAAATGCGACACAAATCCGTTGGAAACCGCTTTGATTCCGATAGACCATTTCTTATCCAACGGACTGGTGCAAAGCGAATAATCGCGTCGTGCACCATCCATGTCCAGCGTTATGTATTGTCCTGATTTAAAATGATAAGCCGGAATCAATTCCTCCGGAATATCAAATGTAATTTCGACCGAATTGGTTGTTAATTTTTTGATTGTTTTGACTTGGAGTTTGTGAAAATCCATCTACCGAAAATTTTGTGCAAAAGTACGGATTATCAAAAGAAATTCTTTGGGATTGCCTCAGGGATTTTACTAATTTCCTTTTTTTCTCGTCAAATTTAATTCCTGTAAGGGTTGATAAACAAATGGAACCTGTTCGATCAGTACATCTGATTTGTCTAAACCAAATGCTTTTTCATCACGCTGTGCATATTTTCGGAGCAGATAATACAATTTGATGATGAATCCGTCACGCAGTTTGAATTCGTTTTCTACCGAAATATATTTTTCAATCAGAACAAATTGAAAATCAAGCGAATGATGGTATTTAAAAGAATTATTTTTCAGTTTATGCAGATTAAATTCCTGGTTATGAATTAAATTATTCAGGATTTGCTTAAAACATAATTCAGTGCGCGGCTGAATTCTAAATCCAATGTTCAATACTATCTTGAAAACTTTTTCCTCTACTAATTCTATTACTTCGTAACTAAGCGAGTAAGGATTATCGGTGCGGTTGATGTGAAAAAACCAATACACATCGGCTCGTTTGGGTTTTTGGTTAAAAATGGAATTCACTATGGATTTTTCCACTTGTTCTTTTCGATTTGATTTGGTCAGGTAAACCAAATGCGTAGTATATTTCGGAATAGAATCGTCTGTCATCAGTTCTTTCAGTAATTGAACATATTTCCCGAAATCCACAAATCGAGTGTAACGTGTATTGATTTTTTTTCCAAAATAGGTGATGTACATGACGAGGAAGAAGAGACCACCGACAATGACCGTAATGTAACCTCCTTCTTTGAATTTCACGATGTTGGCGATGAAAAATGCTACTTCTATAACAATGAAAATAGTGAGAATGGTACCTATAATATATGGATTCCATCTTAATTTGAACCGTAAAAAATAGTAAAGTAAAAGTGTAGTCATCAGCATGGTAATCGTGATAGCAAGACCATAAGCCGCTTCCATTTTAGCTGAAGATTGGAAATATAAGACTACGATGATACAACCCAGCCACAAAATGAAATTGATACTTGGAATGTAAATCTGACCTTTGGTTTCCGTAGGTTGACGCACGGCTGCTTTCTGCCAGAAATTTAAGTTGATAGCTTCATTAATTAAGGTAAATGAACCGCTAATCAATGCTTGGGATGCAACTATAGCTGCGAGCGTTGCAATGATGATTCCGGTCAGGAGAAACCATTCAGGCATAATTTCAAAAAAAGGATTACGACTGTCCAACTGTAAGTTTTCTTGATGAAGCAACCAAGCTGCTTGTCCTAAATAATTGGTCACCAAACTCAATTTTACAAATCCCCAAGTGATCCGGATATTTTTTCTGCCGCAATGCCCCATGTCGGAATAAAGCGCTTCAGCTCCGGTTGTACATAAAAAAACGGCACCTAAAAGCCAGAATCCGTGTGGATAATTGACCAATAAATCATAGGCATAATGCGGACTGAGCGCTTTAAGAACATCGGGATATTTGAATATCCACGTAGATCCCATGACAAATAAAAGTAAAAACCAGATTGCCATGATCGGACCAAATGCTTTTCCGACTTTTTCCGTTCCGAAACGCTGCATCAGAAAGATCCCGGAAATAATCCCCAGTACGATCGGGATGACCGAAATGTGCTCCAGCCCTTTGACCATTTCCAATCCTTCGATGGCGGAAGTCACTGATACGGCAGGAGTGATGATTCCGTCTGCCAATAGTGTGGAAGCGCCAATCATGGTGGGAATGACTAATTTTTTTCCGTATCGGCGCACCAACGAATAAAGGGAAAAAATCCCTCCTTCTCCTTCATTATCTGCTTTCAGCGTGAGCCAAACATATTTGATGGTGGTTTGAAAAACCAAGGTCCAGAAGACACATGAAACACCACCGTAAATGAGAATCCGGGTAATTTGGCGATCTCCGATAATAGCTTTGAAAACGTATAGCGGACTGGTGCCGATGTCACCGTAAATAATCCCTAAAGCGATGAGAAGTGTGGCTCCGGTTACCTTTTGGCTAAATCCAAGTTTGTTGTGCATTGCATTTTAATTCTAATGCAAATGTCAGTTGGATTGTATAAAATCCTAATAAAGTTTTGGTCGGAATGTATAAAGATTTTATAAAGATGGTTGTTTTAAAATTTCCAATGAATTTGTAAGTTTTTATTGAAACCTATACCCCACGCCACTTTCGGTAATGATATGCCGCGGTTGGTTTGGGTTTTCCTCAATCTTTTTACGAAGTTGTCCCACAAAAACACGTAAATACTGCGTTTCGGTTTGGTAGCCGACGCCCCAGATTTCTTTTAGGATGAATTGATGCGTTAAAACTCTTCCCTCGTTTTTGACAAGAAGCGAAAGCAGATTAAATTCCGTTGTTGTGAGTTTTATGAATTCTCCGTCTTTGGTAACAGTTCTTGCCGGAAAATCAATTTCCAAACTATCCATGGCAAATTTTGGAGAATCGGTTTCTGAATTATTTCTTCGGATAGCCGAACGGATTCTCGCCATCAATTCGCCTGTACGAAATGGCTTGACCAAATAATCTGTCGCACCATTATCCAAAGCTTTGACGATGTCCGATTCCGTTTTCTGAACTGATAATATGATGATGGCTTTTCCGTACCAAAGCCTGAGTTCTTTTAAAAGATCATGACCATTGGCATCCGGAAGTCCCAAGTCCAACAAAATCAAATCCGGAAGATGCGAAGACGCCAGTGTCAATCCTTCTTTTCCGGTCGAGGCTAATATAGTCTTAAAACCATTGCTTTCTAAATTGATTTCCAATAATTTACGAATTTGGGGTTCGTCTTCTATAACCAGAATTTCCGATTTATTCATTTTTCAAATTCTTTAAATAAGAAGTTTCTGCCGGTATTTTGATGGTAAAGCAAGCTCCTCCATTGGATTGATTTATAAGGAAAACCGTTCCGCCTTGTATTTCGGTAAAGCCCTTGACAATGGAAAGTCCAAGTCCTGTTCCACCTGTTCCGGAATTGGGAAGCCGGTAAAATTTTTCAAAAACTTTCTCCAATTTATCTTCGGGAAAACCTACGCCATTATCAGATATTTTTAAAATCAATTGATCATTTTCTTCTTTTGCTTCGATCCAGATTTTGGAACCGGAAGGAGTGTATTTTAAGGCATTTTGTAATAATCCATTGATGATTTGTTCCATAAGTCCGCCATCTATTTTAAATAAGGGCAAGTCATCATCGGGTTGAAATTCGAGGATATGATAACGGGTATTGGTCAATTTGGAAATGCATAAAAAAATGAGTTCATTTATGTCGGTCCAATCTTTGTTAAGTTTCAAGGAACCAGCTTCCAAACGACTCATATTCAATAATTTTTCAACCTGATCATTTAACCGAAATCCTGCATCCTGGATTTCATCCAGCAATTCCGATCTGTTTTGTTCAGTCAACTGAAACGAATGTTCTTTCAGCGTATCGACCGAGCCTATGATAGTGGTGATGGGAATCCGTAGTTCATGTGAAAGAGAATTCAAAAGGGTTTCATACAGTTTCAGCGTGTTTTCTTTTTCTTCTTTTTCGTATAGTTTTTTGCGTTGCTTACGAATTCTGTCGGTAAAAATGGCATTTATAACCGCAATTCCCAAGTAAATAAAAAAGAGTAATGCGTTTTCCGAACTGTCTATTTTATAATGGAATACGGGATCTATGAAAAATACATTGAGTATAAAAGCGCTCAAAACCGCCGAAATGATCACCGGGATCACATCATACAATACGGCAAAAATGGAAACAATCAGAAAAAGCAGTAAAGCCACAATCCGATAATCGATATAATCCCGCAACAGATAACAAATGCCCGAAACCACCAGTACCACCAATGTGCTGAAGAAATATTGGTTTTGTTTTTTGATGGCAGAAATGTTCACGGAATGATTTTGAAATACAAATTTACTTTATTTCGAATTACAAATTTCAGAATATTTATTCTCTGTATAATTCGGCTTTGTGATAGCTGCTCAGGGGATGAATGCCAATTGTAGGCGATTCTTCATTTCCTAATCCTGCGGTTTTTTCCGGAGAAGTTTGGGTTACGATGATTTCAAAATTCATTTGATTATTCTCGAGCCAATAAGACGCTATCAATAAGTTTTTTTCTACTGAAAACGAACTAGTCATTCTGCCGTTCAAAAAAGTTTGAGGTAAAACAATTCCATTTTTTTCATCGATTTTCCATGAATTATCCTTTCCATCACGGATCAATTCATACTTACGGACATCGGGTTTTTCTACCATATAATGAATTTCCCAACTCGAGACTGAGTCATTTTTGGGCTGAATAACCAATTGCATCGGAATGGTCATGGTTGGTTTCTCATTATTGGAATTGTAAATATCCAGCTTGCCTTTCCAGATTCCTTCCCATGATTTTGGAAAATTAGTGGTTTGGGCGGAGAGTGTTATTCCTAGAATGAAAATTGGTATAAATTTCATAAAATAAAAATAAAACAAAAATCGGGTAATCTTTAAAAAAAATAGACTACCCGATTACAACCAACTTAAACTATGAAAATCAAAAATTTTAATGTTTCGGTGTGAAACCGTCGTCGCTTAATTCGCGGTGTTCATAATCCGCTACCATTTCTGCTTCGTAATCGGTTTTATTTTTTCCGCTCACTCTTCGGATGATACCATCGAAAATCGAATATACTACCGGAACAATAATCAGTGTCAGGAATAATGAGGACATCAAACCACCAATGATTACCCACGCCAAACCGTTGTTCATTTCGGCTGCAGCTCCCGTTGCAATTGCAATCGGAATCATACCACAAACCATGGCAATGGTCGTCATCAAAATTGGACGAAGTCGTGCGTGATTTGCCTGAATAAGTGCATTGTAAGTCGATTCCCCGGCTTCCTTCCTATGATTGGTAAAATCCACGAGTAATATTGCATTTTTACACACCAATCCAATCAACATAATCATCCCTAAAATGGTGAAAATGTTTAAGGTATTATTTGTCAATGCGAGAATTACCATGACTCCAATCAAGGAAAGCGGAATAGAAAATAAGACCACAAACGGATATATATAACTGTTATACAGTCCCACCATCACCAAATAAACCAAAATAATCGCCGCTAACAATGCAACTCCCAAGGTTCCGAAACCTTCTGACTGCATCTCCATATCACCTCCCCAAACATAGCTCACACCTACCGGTCTTTCCAGTTTAGAGAATTTACTTTCCCATTCGGCTGCAACATCACCCATCGGACGACCGACTGCCTGACCGCGAACCGTAACCGAAGGGCTTTTATCTCTTCGTTCCAAACCACTTGGTCCGGATGTTTGGTTTACGTCTGCAAACTGCGAAAGTTTTATTTTTTGTCCATCTTTATTGACGAAAATCAGATTTTTAACGTCTTCGAAATTGGAACGGTTGAATTCATCGTACCGAACGTTGATGTCATATTCATATTCGCCTGCACGGAATTTCGCATCTTTATTTCCACTAAAGGCGGTCTGCATGGTCATACCGACAGTTGACAAGTCCAGTCCCAGCAAAGCCATTTTATCACGGTTTACCTGAACACTGATTTCAGGATTTCCATCTTCTACCGATAATTCTACCTCCGAAGAACCTTTGATGCTTTTCAATTCAGCTTCTGCTTTTCGGGCAAAAACCATCGCACTATCCACAGAAGGGCCTATCACCACCAATTGAAGTGGCGCATCTTCGACACCCATGATTCCCATCGGCATGGTACTGACTTTGGCTCCCACCAATTCTTTCTCCAACTCCCGTTTTAGCTTCGCAGCAAAAATGAAAGTGTTCTCCGGTCGTAGTTCTTTATCTGCCATGATTACCTGAATTTCGGACTGATAAGCCGTTGCCTGCGAACCGTTAAACCCACCGCTTAACTGTCCTACCGTTGTGATCATATCGACAACTCCCGGTTTTTGACGAATGTATCTTTCGGCTTTTTGTGTGGCAACGTTGGTTTGTTCCAATGAAGCATCTTTTGGTAATTCGATTTGAACTAAGAATTCACCTTTATCCATTTTCGGGAAAAACTCCCCTCCTACAAATCCCATTCCTACCAAAGAGAACGATCCAAATAAAAGCAATATCGCAATAATCAAAGTAGAAACTTTTGTCCATCTTGATTTCAACGACCATTTCAAAATTCCGGAAATCCAATGCGTAAAACGTTCTAAGATTCCTTCAAATCCCAAAATAAATTTCTCAAATAAATTTTTGCCCGTTATATGTTCCAATTTTCCAAATCGGGAAGAAAGCCAAGGTACAATGGTAAAGGATGCCAACAAGGAGAATCCGGTTGCAATCATTACCGTAACGGCAAATTGTTTGATGATGTTTGAAACCAAATCATTACTCATCGAAATCGGTAAAAACACCACGATAATTACGAGTGTAATTGCCACAACCGTAAAGCCGATTTCCGAAGCTCCGTCATAGGCTGCCCGGACTTTATTTTTCCCCATTTCCATGTGACGGTGTATATTTTCAAGTACCACAATGGCATCATCCACCAAAATACCCACCACTAAGGAAAGAGCTACTAAACTCATCAAATTCAGGGTGTAACCCATAAAATAAATTCCGATGAAAGTCGCAATCAAAGATGCCGGAATGGATACCATCACAATGAATGCATTTCGCAAACTATGAAGGAATAACAACATCACCGCTGCTACCAAGAAAATCGCTAAAAGTAAGTCAAACATTACATTATTGGCAGCCACAAGCGTTAATTCACTCGTATCATTTGCCACTACTAATTGTACGTTTTGGGATTTATAATCTTCCTGAATTTTAACCAAAGAAGCTCTTACCTGTTCACTTACCGCTACCGCATTGGCATCGGATTGTTTTTTAATCTGAAGTAAAATCGTATTATTTTGGTTCAATCGGGAAATTTTATCGGCATCTCTTTGTGTATCCTGCACATCGGCAATTTCGCCTAATCGTACCTGAATTCCATCTTTACTTGAAACAACCAAATTACGTAGTTCCTCTACCGATTGGAATTTTCCTGATAAACGAATCAAGGTTGTATTTTCTCTTGTTTTCACATTTCCCGTAGGGAAATCCAGATTGGAACTTTGGATCATTTGTTGAACCTGTGGAACAGAAAGTCCGTAACCTTCCAATTTATTTTGATCCAGATTCACCTGTATTTCTCTTTCCTGACCTCCAACGATGTCAATTTGCGCCACACCAGGAACACGGGAAAGTATCGGTTGGATTTTTTTATCCAATAAATCATAAAACTCAATACTGTTCATATCGGCCGTTGCCGCAATCGTAATAACAGGAAAATCGTCTGCCGAAAGCTTCAAAAGTGAAGGCGGATCTGCATCATCAGGTAAGTCGGCGAGAATCGTATTGACTTTTCGTTGTGCATCATTGAGCGCATAATTCGTATCGGTTCCCGAATTTAATTGAATCATAACCAGTGATAAACTCTCAAATGATTTAGATTCAATTTTCTTAATATTTTCCATGGATGCCACCGCATCTTCAATCTTTTTCGTAACCGTATTTTCAATCTCCGAAGGCGAAGCTCCCGGATAAACAGTTGAAATGGTAATCATGTTGAACTCAAATTTCGGGATGAGCTCATAACCCAATTGAGTATAGGAAAACAAACCGCCCAAAGTCAACACCGTAAACAGTGCCACCACCAGTGTGGGTCTTTTTATGGATATTTCTGCTAATTTCATTTTTTCTTATTTTAGATTTTAGACATTAGATTAGACATTAGACTCTTTTCATTGTGCCTAGTGCCTGTTTCTAAAATCTATTTAATAATTGACACTATTTTACCATCAGCCAAATTCACTTGTCCACTTGTAACAACGGTTTGTCCGTCTTTTAATCCATCTAAAACTTCGATTAATTCTCCGAAATTTCTACCGGTTGAAATTTTTGTCAATTTTGCCGTTCCATCTGCTTTTACTATAAATACTTCGCTGTTGTTCAAACCTCCGACAAATGCTTCACGAGGAACTACCAATACCGGTTCGGATTTTACTTCGTCTTCTTTGGAAGAGAAAACGGCCGTTCCGTACATACCTGCTTTCAGTTCATTTCCGGCGCTATTTGAAACCTGAATTTCTACCGGGAAGTTCAATGATGAAGTAGCTTTTGGGGCAATGAATGTTACTTTTCCGGCAAATTCTTTACCCGGATAAACACTTGCCGTTACTTTGATGATATCGCCCACTTTATAGCGTACAATTTGGTTTTCGTCCACTTCCACTCTTAATTTCAAATTTCCAACATTTACGATTTCAAACATTTGAGCACCCGGACTAACATAAGAACCCGGTTCGATGAAGCGTTGGTTTACAACTCCACTGATCGTCGCACGAATGTTCATGTCTCCAACTTTCAATCTCGCCTGATCCAATTGTGCTTTCGCATTTTTCAATTGCAAACGGGTACCATCGACTTGTTGCTGCGTGACTCCACCGGATTTTAGCGCATTTTCATAGCGCTGATTATCAGTTACGGCATTCTGATAAGTTGCCTGAGCCGCTGTTAAATCAATGGATTGAGAGTCTCCTCGAATTACCGCTAGAGTCTGTCCTACACGCACATAACTACCTTCATCCACCAAAACGCGCAATACTTTTCCGCTTACTTCCGATGGAAAGATCATTTCCTGAAACGGCTCAAATGTTCCGTTTGCCACATAATCCGTATTGATATTTTTAAATTCAACTGTGGCGACATTTACCGCAATGCTGTCATTTACCTGTGCCACGATTTGGGTTTCTTCTTCCGATTTCTTTTTATTGTTGACCAAAGTCATTCCTGCCCAAACAAGCAAACCGATCACAACTACCGCAATTAGTATATTTTTTACAATTTTCATACGTTTTAAATTTTATGGTTATGATAGTCCGATAGTAAATTATCTGACATCTCATAGAATTGGGTTTTATTTTAATGTATTTAATTCTCCTTTTGATTTCATCAATTGAACTTCTGCCAGTTTGTATTCCAAAACGACATTAGAATAATTATTTTTAGCATCAACCAAAGCATTTTGTGCCTCGAGCAAATCTGTCAGTGTCGCCAATCCCAAACGATAATTATTTTGTGTATTGTTAACTACTTTCTGAGCGAGGTTTACATTTTCCTGTTGGTTATCAACCGCAATTAAATTATTCTCAATCTGAGATTTTGCATTTTGATATTCCAAATCAAGTGATAATTCGGTGTTTTTAATATCTTCCTGTAAAGTTCTCAGTTCGACGTCCGCCTGACTTACTCTCGCTTTGTTAGCAAATCCACTGAAAATGGGAACTTTTAAATTCAAACTAACCGAAGAAAAATCTGACCAATAAACACCATTATCCAAACCGGAACCAATGGGAAAACGTTCTCCTTGTCCCATATAATTGTATCCTGCTGTTAATGATAAAGTCGGATAGTAAGCAGCTTTGCGTGCTTCTTTCTGCAAAACCAAAAGTTCTTCCTGTTTTTTCTTTACCTTCATTTCAGTTCTGTTTTCCACATCCACTTCATCACTTAAAAGAATCGCATCAGCTGAAAACTCATTATCTACCAATTCAATCGGTTGGGCAATCGGCATTCCCATATAAAATTTCAAAGAGTTCTCCTTAACCTTTACCTCATTGATTAATTGCTGACGATTTGTGCTCAAATTCATTAACTGAACATTTACTCTATCCAAATCAATTTCTTTAGCCAATCCATTGTCAAACAAACTTTTAATGATGTCTCTTGATTTGGAAACGTTTGCATAACTGCTGTCAATCGTTTCTAATTTCTCTTTTTGAACAAATACGTTGTAGTAAGCCGTTGCAACACGCTCTATCACTTGCTCTTCTGTCAATTGTGCATTGATCTGATAAAATTCCCGTGTAGTTTTAGCCGCTTTCAATCCGGTAAAAACAGTTTGGTCGAAAATATTTTGTGTCAAAGAAAGTCCTGCTACAGAATTCCACTTTTGTCCCATTGCCAACAGAAGAAAAGGCTCGTCTGATGGCGGCATTCCCGGAAAATCACCTGCCGGGATTGCTGTTTCCTGCAATAGAGGATTATAAGTAATAGAACCATTTGCACTTAAATTTGGCAAAGCTCCGGCGCGTGCTTCCTGAATCAGGTATTCGGAATTTTCAATCTGCAGTTTTGCCTTTTTGGCATCCGCCTGATTTTCCAATGCATAATTCACCGCATCTTTCAGTGAAATTTCTTTCGTTTCCTGCGCCCAACTTAAAGTGGGAAGCAGTAAAAGCCCCAGTATATAATTTTTAATTTTAGGATACATATTCTTAATTTTTGAATAACATTTTCATGATAATTTCTTTTCGTTCACTCAGAATTCGGTCGTATTCTTTGTCGGAAATCCGCATCGTAGACTGGAAAAGCGGACGAACTGCGACCGGAAATGAAACCAGAGAAGCAATGTTTAAAATAAACTGAATAGGCTCCATTTTTTCAATGGTGCCCTTTTTCATTTCCACTTCAAACTCTTTAAAAAAACGTTGCATAAACTTTTCCCACTCCTCTTCTTCTTTGTAAAAACAACCGTCATTTATTCGGGAAACGATATAGGTTTCCAGGTAAGGATATTCTTTTGCCTGAAGAAGCGAATCGTCTATATACATTTCGATTTTTTCTTTGAACGGTAAATCCGAGAACAATACTTTCTCACGTAACTGCTCCTCACGTTTGACCGCATCTTCAAAAATCTGATTGAAAAGATTGTCTCTGGATCGAAAATAATAATTGATCAAAGTGCGGTTGACACCGGCCGCATCGGCTATTTCCTGTGTCGTGGCATTGAACTTTCCTTCTCCAAAAAACAATTGTTTGGCAGTTTTCCGAATGAGAACTTCTGTTTCAATGTCTTTAGTTTGCTTTGACATTTTTATTTAACAAATTAATTTAACATTAAAGTTTGACATTTTTGTCAATGCAAATATAAAGCCAAGTCTGTAATTCTTACAAATGATATTTCTCATAC
>CALLXZ010000062.1 GCA_937875605.1 uncultured Moheibacter sp. | reverse complement strand
TTCTTTTCAATACGATTGCCTTGTCTTTTATGAGAATTCTATACAAGGGACTTTATAATTATTATGTAATGGGAAACCGTTACAAACGTAAAGCGCTTATTTATGGTGCGGGAGATTCAGGAGTTATCACTTATAAAGCACTCGTAAATGATGACAGAAGCAGAATAAGTGTTTTTGGGTTCATGGATGACAAGAAGAAAAAAGTGGGAAAGAAAATAAATGGAATTACAGTTTACAGTCCCAAAACGGTTACCAAAGAATTCGTCGAAAAACACAATATTACGGAAATCATTATTTCTATTCAGAATCTTCCGGCTTCCCGTTTGAGAGAAATCGTCGATAGTTATGCAGATTTTCCGGTTTCATTAAAAATTGTTCCGGCTGTAACAAATTGGCTGAAAGGCGATTTGACAGCTCAACAGATCAAAGACATTAAAATTGAAGATTTATTGGGTCGTAAACCCATCGAATTAGACAACGAAGAAATCCGAAATGAAATTACCGGAAAAGTGGTGATGGTAACGGGAGCCGCCGGTTCAATCGGAAGTGAAATTTCGCGTCAGCTGATGAGTTATCCGCATAAAAAACTGATCATGGTAGATCAGGCAGAAACAGCTCTTTTTAATTTACAACAGACCACGCAGCATCTTTGCAAAGATTCCTGCGAATTTGTGATGGGTGACATCCGAAATCCAGAAAGAGTGGAAGTGATGATTCGCCATTTTCGCCCTGACGTTATTTTCCATGCTGCCGCATATAAACACGTTCCATTGATGGAGGACAATCCGTATGAAGCAGTAATGACCAACATAAAAGGAACCAAATCCATGGCGGATCTTGCCGTAAAATACGGTGTGGGAAAATTTGTGATGGTTTCCACGGACAAAGCCGTAAATCCAACCAATGTCATGGGCGCCACCAAAAGAATAGCCGAATTGTATGTAACGCATTTAAACAATCATTCCCAAACCAAATTTGTCGTAACGCGTTTTGGTAACGTCTTGGGTTCCAATGGCTCAGTGATACCCACTTTTAAACGTCAAATCGAAGAAGGGGGTCCTTTGACGGTTACGCATCCTGATATTACCCGTTATTTTATGACAATTCCCGAGGCTTGTCAGTTGGTTTTGGAGGCAGGCGCAATGGGGAAAGGAGGAGAAGTCTTTGTGTTTGATATGGGTGAATCGGTCAAAATTTTTGAGTTGGCTAAAAAGGTCATTCAATTAAGTGGACTGAAATATCCGGAAGACATAGATATTAAAATCACAGGACTTCGACCGGGCGAAAAGATTTTTGAAGAGTTATTGGCAGATGGTGAAACGACCATTAAAACCCATCATCCTAAAATTATGATTGCCAATGTCTGTAAAGCAATGGATGGTTTTGAACAAAAAATAGAGGAATTGATTTTTACGGAAGCGTCCGATAAACCGATGCAAACCAATTTGTTTTTGGTTTCCAGAATTAGAGAACTTGTTCCCGAATATGCGCCAAGTAATTCCGTTTATACTAATTTGAAATGAGCGGAAAGTTATTTTTAGGGATGAATTCTGTAACGCACTCAAATTCATCCGATTCAGAATTCAATTTAGAATATATCGCTGTCCACTAATTAATTTTATATTTGCAGTTGCAATAAACCTGGAAAATGAAAATACATCGCCCCCATTTATTGTTAAAATTAACCGTTTTAATAATAATCGGCTTGTTCTTTACCGCTTGTGTACCACGAGAAAAAATCGTCTATTTTCAAGGTGATTTAGAATCCATCGAACAATTGGCGGAACAATATTCTGCTACCATCCAACCAGATGACTTACTGACCATTACCGTTTTTGGACGAAATGTAGAAGCAACCCGTATTTTTAATCAGGAAAGCAATACAGGAGGAGCCCAAACCTATTTAGTCGATGAAGAAGGGAATGTTGAATTTCCGGTTTTGGGAAAAATAAAATTGGCAGGACTTACCCGAAATGAAGCCATTCAGTACATGAAAGGAATGCTCAGCCGGGACATCATAGATCCGGGCGTTTCTATTACGATTACGAATTACCGAATTACCATTTTGGGCGAAGTGGGGAGACCCGGAACTTATCATTTACAAAATGAAAAAGTGACACTTTTAGAAGCTTTAGGGATGGCGGGAGATTTGACAATTAATGGATTACGGGAAAACATATTGGTAGTTAGAGAAGAAAACGGAAAACAAAATTTTTATCGGGTCAATTTGACGACGGAAGAAATATTTAATTCGCCGGTTTATTATCTTGCTCAAAATGACGTGGTGTATGTAGAACCGAATCAGAATAAAATCAATTCCGCAAGGGATTCCAGCATTTTCCGAAATGTTTCTTTTGCCATATCGGTTGCCAGTTTCTTGATAACCATTATTACATTGCTTACACGCTAATTGGAATTCATGCAATACCGCGAATTAAATAGTACAACAGACACGACTCAAAATCTGACGGAGCCTCAGGCAGAAGCCAGTTCTTTTTCCCTGATTGAAGTGTGGGAACAGCTCCGTCGTCATTGGATTTGGTTTGT
>CALLXZ010000061.1 GCA_937875605.1 uncultured Moheibacter sp. | reverse complement strand
GAGAATTTTTCCAAAGACGACGGAATTGAATCCTATCAAGTTCATCATGCAAAAGCAGCTATAAACCGAGGTGGAGTGAGTGGAGTAGGACCCGGAAAAAGTGTATTCAAACAAACTTTACCACAATCCTCTTCTGACTTTATTTTTGCAATCATCGTAGAAGAATATGGAATCATAGGTGCTTTTGGTTTGATATTTATTTTTCTCTTGATTCTGTTTAGGATCATGATTGTCGCCACAAAAATCCACACATTTTTTGGAACGCTTCTCGTCTTTGCGGTAGGTGTGCCTGTTATATTTCAGGCAATGGTCAATATGGGTGTGGCAGTGAGTTTATTTCCGGTAACGGGACAACCACTTCCGATGATTAGTTATGGAGGAACTTCTCTTTGGGTAACTTGTATTGCCTTTGGAATTATTTTGAGTGTGAGCCGCGCGATCAAATCGCCGGAAGAAATACAATTAGAAGAAAAAAGAAACACAGATGCAGTCATCCAAGACATCGCCTAAAATCATCATCAGCGGCGGAGGCACAGGTGGTCACATTTATCCGGCAATTGCCATTGCGGATGAAATCAAAACCCGTATGCCTGATGCCCGAATTTTGTTTGTAGGTGCTTTGGGGAAAATGGAAATGGAAAAAGTGCCGAAAGCAGGCTATCAGATTGAGGGCTTGCCCATCGCCGGACTTGATCGTGGCAATATGATGTCTAATGTGAATTTTCCGATGAAGCTTTTGAAAAGTCTAAGTTTAGCGAAGCAAATCATAAAAGAATTTCAACCGGATATAGCGATCGGAACGGGCGGGTATGCAAGTGGTCCGCTTTTATGGCAAGCATCTAAAATGGGAATTCCGTTTGTGATTCAGGAACAAAATTCATTTCCAGGGATTACCAATAAATTATTGAAAAACAAAGCAGCCGCAATCTGTGTGGCGTACGATGGAATTCAACAATTCCCAAAAGATAAAACCCATCATACCGGAAATCCGATTCGTTCTGAAATCTTTCAAAATCTGACACCAAAAGACGTGGCTTTGAGTTCGTATGGATTGGATCCGAATAAAAAAACAATACTTTCCATCGGTGGAAGTCAGGGTTCCCGAACTTTGAACAATGCATGGAAAGCTGAATTGCAAAAAATTAAAGATGCCGATGTTCAATTGATCTGGCAAACAGGCAAATTGGATTTTGAAAAAATTAAAAATGAAATTTCTACGGATTTAAAAGGAATTCATATAACGGAATTTATTTACGATATGAAAACGGCATTTGCGGCGGCAGATGTGATTGTTTCGCGAGCAGGTGCGATGGCGATTTCAGAACTTTCGTTGGTGGGGAAACCGATTATTTTAGTTCCCTTTCCTTTTGCGGCAGAAGATCATCAAACTAAAAACGCCGAATCACTTGTGAATAAAAATGCAGCTTTGATGTTTAAAGATACGGAAGTTCCGGAAAAATTGGTTCATTCGGCTTTGGAATTAATTCAAAATGAAAATCAACAAAGCGAATTAGCTGAAAATTTGAAAAAGTTGGGAAAACCAAATGCCACAAAAGAAATTGTCGATATTTTATTGAGTCAAATCAAATGAAAATTTTAGACCGAACATATTATTATTTCATTGGAGGCGGAGGAATCGGGATGAGTGCGCTGGCGCGTTATTTCAAATTCTTCGAAAAAATAGTTTTAGGCTATGATAAAACGCCGACAGAGCTTACGATGCAGTTGGAAAAAGAAGGAATTGATTTGCATTTTGAAGATCATTTGGATAAGATTCCACCTTTTTTAACGCCGGAAAATACTTTGGTTATTTATACGCCAGCCGTTCCAAAGGAAATGAAGGAATACCAATATTTTTTACAAAACGGGTTTCCGATAATGAAACGCTCTGAAGTTTTAGGTGAAATCACGGGTTCTACGTATGGAATTGCAGTAGCAGGAACACATGGTAAAACCACAACTTCTTCTATTTTAGGACATATATTGCATGCATCTGAAATTGAAAGTACTTCGTTTTTAGGAGGTGTTTTGGAGAATTATGATACCAATTTTTTAATCAGTGGAAATCGAATTACCGTTTCGGAAGCAGATGAATTTGATCGTTCGTTTTTAAAGCTTTCGCCTAAAATCGGAATCATCACTTCGATGGATGCGGATCATCTCGATATTTATGGCAATAAAGAAGAATTTGAGCAGACTTTCATTGAGTTCAGTCAAAAAATTACAGAGAAATTATTTGTCCGAAAAGGACTTCCGATTGAGAATGCTTCCACGTATGGTGTAGAATCCGGAGCGAATTTCGATGCGATAAACATTCGGATTGAAAATGGAATTTATCATTTCGATTTGAAAACGCCGGACGGTATTTTGGAGAATTTTATTTTGAAATTGCCTGGAAAACACAATGTTGAAAATGCGACAGCCGCGATAGCCGTTGCGCATTATTTAGAAGTTCCGGTTGAAAAAATTAAAAAAGCGCTGGAAGAATTCAGAGGCGTTAAAAGAAGATTTAACCGTTGGGACATCAACGGAAAAGTTTACATTGATGATTATGCACATCATCCGACCGAGTTAAATGCGGTGATCGATTCTTTAAAAGAAATGTTTCCGGGAAAAAAAGTGTTGGGTGTATTTCAGCCTCATCTTTTCAGCAGAACAAGGGATTTTATGGATGGTTTTGCAGAAAATTTAAGTCATTTTGACGAATTGATTTTGTTGGATATTTATCCGGCAAGAGAGCTTCCGATGGAAGGAATCACTTCGGCGGCATTGGCAGAAATGATTGATTTAAAAGAGAAGGAAGTGGTTTCACTTGACGAAGCAATGAATCGTATAAAAACAAAAGAATTTGATGTTTTGGTAACGGTTGGCGCAGGAAATATTGACACGTTGGTTAAACCTATAAAAAATTGGTTGGATGAAAGCTAAATGGAGATTGTTGAAAATGATTTTGGGTATTTCGCTGCTTGCTTTTTTAGTGAGTTTTTCAGCCAATAGACATGCGTGTAAACCGTTGACCGATATTAAAATCAAAGTGGATCATGAGTCCGGAAAGTATTTTGTGAACGATAGTTTGGTGCGAAAAGTGGTCGATGGAAAACAACTTCATGTAAGTTCGGTGGCTTTGGGAAATATGGAAGTGGATAAGATCGAACAATTATTGGATCGAAATTCTTTCGTGAGAAAGTCACAGGTTTACCAAGACATAGATGGGAACATGAAAGTTCAGATTCATCAGGAAACACCTCTGGTCCGTATCAATACTGGAAATGATGAGTTTTATCTTTCCGAACAATTGACCAAAATTCCACTATCGCCTTTGTATTCTGCGCAAGTTTTATTGGTAGGAGGAAATATAGAAGAAGAAGATTTTGAAGGATTGAAAGAATTATCCCAATTTATTTCGGCTGATAAGTTGTTGAAAAAACACATTATCGCTGTTAAAAAAGAAGAGCCAAATTCATTTATTTTGTTGGTAAACAAAGGAGATTACGTCATTGAATTTGGTGAATTGGAAAAATTCGGGTCAAAGTTTGAAAAACTGAAATTGTTTTACGACCAATTTCTTGGAAAAGTAGGTTTGAATTACTATGAACGAATAAATCTAAGATTTAATAACCAAATTGTTGCAACCAAAAGAATTAGTGATGAAAAATAGCAAAGGAATAGCTGTCGGCTTGGATATAGGAACCACCAAAATTGTAGCAATGGTGGGGCGAAAAAATGAACATGGTAAAATAGAAATATTAGGCGTAGGAAAGGCAAAAAGTATGGGTGTCCATAGAGGAGTGGTCAACAA
>CALLXZ010000060.1 GCA_937875605.1 uncultured Moheibacter sp. | reverse complement strand
CACAATCCGAATTATAGATAATTCCTATTCCTCCAAAAAAATCCAAATAATTCCACACCATACGACCATCTTCCATCAACTCTATACTGCTTCTACAGGAAGATCCCATAAACGGAAAAAGATTGGTTTCATAAGTTCCATCCGCATTATAATCAACTGGATAATTGGACGTTACACTAACTAATCTATAATTACCGGCGATCTCAGAATAATTGGGTAATTCTTCCGTATTATTCACATCATCTTCATTGGAACACGAATACAGAACTGCTAATATTACAATTGAACTGATTAAAAATTTCATTTTTCCCATTTCTAAGATTCTTTATTTAAGAGCGCCGAAATTACAAAATCTTTATAATTCCGACCAATTGGAATTTGTTTTCCTAGGATTTCAACATCTTGGGCATCAAAAAAGTCGATTTTGGATTTGGAAACGATAAAGGAACGATGAATCCGAATGAAATTGTCAGGCAATTGTTTTTCTAATTCACTGATGGAATAACGCGTCACCAAGGTTCTGTCTTCCATCACGATTTTGATGTTTTCCTTTTGACTTTCCACATACAAAACCGAATCCAGCGGCACTCTCGCTTTCTTTTTATGAACCGTAAAAATCAATTCTCTCACCGAATTTTCGGCTTGATTTTCAGCTATTTGAACGGAAGGAATCGCTTTCTGAACCGCCGCCATAAATCGACTGAATTCAATCGGTTTTAACAAATAATCCAACACACTGAATTCATAACTTTTCACCGCAAATTCATGATAAGCCGTTGTGATAATCACTTTTGGCGGATTTTTCAAAGTTGCTAAAAAATCCAGTCCTTTCAGTTTCGGAAGATGAATGTCCAGAAACATCAAATCAATCTGTTTCTCTCTCAAAACCTGCATAGCACAAAGCGCATCGTGACAAACCGATTCTAATTCCAAAAAAGGAACTTGTGAAATGAAATCTTCCATGATTTCAACCGCTAATGGTTCATCTTCAATTATTAAGCATTTGATTTTCATCTTTTTGTGTTTAAATCTAACTTCAATTCAGCTTGATGAATTCCATATTTAGATGCATTTTTCAATTCAAAATCTTTATATGTCAATTCCAATTGTCTTCTTAGATTCTTCAATCCTATCCCTTCCGATTCTATATCTGAGTTGGTTTCAAGTGAATTCTCCACTTTCAATTTCAAAATTTTTTCCCGTACTTTCAAGTCAATATGAATATAGGATTTTTCCGTACTCTGACTTGCTCCGTGTTTAAACGCATTTTCCACAAACGGAATCAAAATCAGAGGTGAAATTTCCTGATGCGCATTATCGATTTGATGTTTAAAAGTTAAATCCAACCGATCTCCAAAACGGATTTTCTGTAAATCGATGTAATCATGTAAAAATTCAATTTCTCTCGAAATAGGAATTAATTTTGCCTCCGCTTCATACAAAACAAAACGTAAAAGCTTGGATAGTTTAAGAACAACTTCAGGTGTTTCATCGGATTTCTTTCGCGCCAGCGCATAAATATTGTTCAGTGTATTGAAAAGAAAATGGGGATTGATTTGGGATTTTAGAAAATTCAATTCGGTTTCTACTTTTTCTTTTAATAATTCCGATTCCCGCTGTCGGAGTTTCTGACTGTATAAATATTCACTCAAAGCAATGACAACACTTGCCACAAAAATTTTGTCCATAAATGAATTCACAAGCGTCCCAAATCCTCCCAAACCTACAATTTCCAAGTGGGCATAAATCACGCGCACCACAAATTCTATCAAAAACCAATACCCTAAAACGGAAAAAATCAGAAGAGTCGCTGTCAATGAAAGAATCAATTGCCAGATTTTCCGGGTTTGATGTGCAAATCGGTTGATGAAATACAACATCAGATAAACCATCGGAATTTTAATGACCAAAATCTGTGAAACTTCTTCCAGAAAAGCATGGTAAAAAGTGGACCAAAACGGTTGCTGATATTGCACACCCATCCAATAAGATTCTGTGTAAACCTCTAAAATCATATAAGGAATCCAAAACCAAAGATGTTTGACCCAAGCTTTTTGCATCACACAAAATTAATCCTTTCAACCGATGGATTGATAATTTGTTACAAACAGCAGAAAATCATCAACGAAAGAATCAAATGCATTGAGTTTTGACTTACTTGGGACTAAATAAGTTATTCATTATCAAAAAATCGCTGTCCGAATGATGTTGGATTTTTCCATGGATTTACATCTTAATTTTAATCAAAAAATTATGAAACGAACTTTATTTTCTACGTTTTTATGTTTCACTTTGCTGGCAAATCTATCGGCACAATGGACAACCGGAGCAGACATTCCCGAAGGAATCCGAGCCGGAAATACTATCAGTCACATCCAAAATGAAAAAGCCTATGTTTATCTTTTTGGAGGGCGAAATGATGAGGAAATCATTTCTTTGAAATCTTATCGATATAATCTGAGCGATGATGCTTGGGAAACGATGAGTGATTTACCTTCTGAAACTTTGGGTTCATCTGCAGCAAAAATAGGCGATCAGATTTACGTGATTGGTGGCGGTGTTCCAGGCGCAGCTACAAACAAAGTCCGTAAATACAGTATTCCTGATAATTCATGGAGCGAAGTGGCAAATTTCCCACAAATCTATGGAGATGGTGATGCGGTAGCTTATCAGGACAGTCTGATTTATGTGGTTGGAAGTTACAACAATGAAAAAACAACGGTTTACAACGTAAACACAAATAAATGGCGAGCCGGAACTGCGGTTCCTTCACCTGGATTTGCGCTTTCGTATGGTGCGCTTTCTGTTTACGGAAACAAATTAATTTATGTAGGTGGTTCCAACGGAACTTTTTCAGCAACTTATTGGAATACCGTATGGATTGGCGAAATTGATCAAAACGATCGAAGTCAGATTACATGGACGCAAGGAACGCCGTTTCCGGGACAAACCCGCACTTTTTTTGAACTTCAGCCTTGGGCAAACGGATTGATTCTAATTGGTGGAACGACGAATAATACCTTTGATACGTTTACAGATGAGAATTATTTCTATGATGTGGATAATGATTCCTGGACAGAATTGACACCTAAACCAACTGCATGGAATACAGGAAATGCTGCATCGA
>CALLXZ010000059.1 GCA_937875605.1 uncultured Moheibacter sp. | reverse complement strand
ATCTTGAGAAATTTGCAAAAGATTTTGTTACTATTTATAACAAAGCATGGCATAAACATGATACCAATATGATTTTGGATGAAAAAGAAGTCATTCAAACTTTCCGGAAAATGAAAAGTGTGGTGGATAAAAAAACAATTTGGTTTGCCTATTACAAAGATGAGCCGATTGGTTGCTGGCTCAATTTACCTAATTTGAACGATTATTTTAATCAGGTAAATTCTTCATTTGGATTACCTTCTATTCTCAAATTTTTATGGCTGAAAAAATATCGACCCACTAAACGACTTGTGGGGATTGTGTTTGGAATCGTTCCTGAATTTCAAAACAAGGGGATCGATGCTTATTTAGTCGTTAATGCTTTAGAAACCATCAATTCAGAAACTAACTATGAACACTATGAGGTGCAGTGGATTGGCGATTTTAACCCGAAAATGACAAACATCATTCAGAATATGAATGGCAAAACTACCCGGACATTAGCTACCTATCGATATCAGTTTAACTCAAATGAACCATTTATCCCACATAAAAAGTTTTGATTAAAAAATCCCGAAAGTTGGCTTCCGGGATTTCCACAAATTAAATAATGAGTTGAGTTAAGTTTTCTTTTACTCCGTTTGAATTTCCACGTTTCTATTATTAGGTTTTCCCGGCGAACTGATTTCAATCGAAATAAAATCTTCGTTCAGTTCGAATTTCCTTACCAGAATTTGTTTGATAAAAATAGCTCTCCATTCGGACAAATCAGTCGCATCTTCGTCCGTTTCTACATGAGCGGAAATTACCGCTCTTGTATTGGGATTTTGGCTTAAATAAGTTCCTACTTTATCCAATTCAGGTATTTTATTGGTTGTCAGAGCCATTGCATTTTTTTCAAAAATATCTTGGGTGATGAGAAACGTCTTACTTCCACGCTGTTGATTTGTGGTATCAGAAGAAGTATTTCCCAGCCTTTCTTCATTTTCCTTTCTACCCTTTTTTTCTTTTTTTTCGGATTTTCCTTCTACCGAATCAAACGCCGCATCGGCTGCTTTTTCGGTATATTCAGTCGATTTTTCTTCGACTTTCTTTTCGATGGAGTTTGATGCCGCGTTTACGACTTTATCTGCCAGTTTTTCGAAAAATTGGGCTTTACATGGGATACAAGCCATCCCAAACAAAGCCAAAATCAAGAGAGTTTTCATGATTATATAGCTTTTTAGTTTCTGTAAAATATAAGTTCACCAGAGAGAGTCCCGGGATTGCTGAAAGCGCCTACATTCAGATTTTCATAGATTAGACTGCTTCCATCATAAGGTTGTAATACAATTCCCGTCAAATCCACCGTTACTTTATTTCCATCTACCACTAAAGTCAAAGTTCCCGAACTATCATCAGAGGCATACTGAAACAATCCTCCATTTCGGATTTCTGTGACATTCATCCAGATATGGGTAGGGTCATTGTCTTCCTCATCCCATTCTGGTGACTTTACCAGTGTATAAGTAGTAGTTACCGCTGGCAATGCTTCTAAATTGAAAAAAGCAGAAAAGGTTTTTAAATTATTATCTGCGTCATTTGCACCTACATAATTCGTCCCCATCACCGAGGCCCAGCCACACGGACCATTTATTTTATACTGTTCGCCACCGGCTGTCAATGTAATTTGAGCCGTTCCGGCAGAAGGGGTATTGTCATCATTATTAGGCTCTCCTTCATCATTGTTACTGCAAGCGATCATACTAATTGCTGTAAAAAGTAATAAGAATAAATTTTTCATTTGATTATTTTTTAGAGTTAATTTCAAAGCAAATTTTGTCCAAATTGATGTTCATAAAAACGTTAAATCGACCAACGACATTTTTTTTAGACAAACGACTGATTTGTTTATTTTTCAATTAACTTTGATTTGAATTAAACTCCCACATGAAACCGCTTAATTGTGCCATAGTAGATGATGATGAGATAGATAGACTTACGGCAGTTGCACAAATAAGAAAATACCCGGAACTCCATCTCACAGACATTTTCAGTTCGTCGATTCAGGCATTGGAAAAATTAAATCCGCAAACAATTGACCTTTTGTTTCTGGATATAGATATGCCGGAAATTTCCGGATTGGAACTCAGAAAGAAGCTGACCCAAATTCCTGCCTGTATTTTCATTACTTCTCATGCTGAACATGCGGTGGAGAGTTTTGAGCTGGATGCATTGGATTTTATCGTAAAACCGATCAAATCAGATCGTTTTGCCCATAGTGTTTCTCGAATTACTACCTATTTTGAGATGCGTGAGAAGGCAGAATTATTTGAAAATACAATTGGCGGAGACACGATTTACATAAAGGACGGACACGAACAAATTAAAATTAAACTTCATGAAATCCTTTATTTAGAAGCCTTGAAGGACTATACTTTATTGGTAACAGAACAAAAAAGACATTGCGTTTTATCGAGTTTGGGGAATTTGCTGAAAGATGATCGTTTTAATTCGTTTGTCAGAACCCATAAAAGTTATGCAGTTCAGAAGCAATATATCAATAAGATTAGTGCAAACGAACTTATTCTTAAGGACAAACGCTCCGTTCCTCTTGGGCGTGCTTACAAAGAAGGCATTCGGGAAATCTTATGAATCGATTCGTTTTCATATTGACTTTAATTTTTTTTCCGATCATTGGATTTACGCAAGAAAGGGAATCCGAAAAAATTGACTCACTTCTCACGCTCCTGAAAACAGAAAAAGACGAAATCAAACAATGTGATCTAATGACCGAAATCGCCTCCTATTCTTATATGAAAAATGTAGAATTAGGGATTCGATATAGTAAAAAAGCATTGGAACTTTCGACTAAAATCAAATATAAAAAGGGAACCGGAAATGCTTATTTGGAATTGGCTAAATGCACTTCTATGACTGGTAAATATGATGAAAGTCTGAATTTATATGCCAAATCATTAAAAATTTTTACAGAATTAAAAGATGCTTGTTCACAAGGTTTGGTCTTTCTGAATCAGGGAGCAGTTTATGGAAATCTGAGTAAATTTCCCAATTCGTTGGATGCTTTTTTCAAAGCTGTAAAATTATTTGAAGGATGTGAGGGAACTTCTGCCGTGAAAAACAGGGCAAATGCTTTCCAAAATATTGGCAATATTTACAATTTGACGGAAAGTTACGATAAAGCATTGGTGAATTATGATAAAGCCATCCAGCTATTTGATCCCATAAAAGATAGTGAATCAAGTAAAGCCATACTTTACTCACTGAAAGGTTTGGTTTATGAAAAAAAAACCGAATTTCAGAAAGCAATTGAACTGCATAATTTAGCGGAAACAATTCTACTGAAACATCGAAATTCTACATCTTTAGCATTTGTGCGAAACTGGAAAGGAAAAGCTCATTTGGGGTTAAAACAATACGATTTAAGCATTCAGAACTCCAATTCAGCTCTGGCGACCGCAAAAAAATTGGGTGATCAGGAATTACTGGCAAGCACGTATCAAAACATCGGAATTTCGTATTTAAAAAAAGCGGAAAAGACAAATTCTTCTGTAGAATTGGATTCTGCGTATTTGAATTTAAAGCATTCACTCCAAATCCATAATTCGACTCATAATCAGGAAGAATTGAGCAGGGATTACCGATTTTTATCCGAATATTTTGACTTGAAAAAGGATTTCAAAAATAGTTTGGAAATGCACAAATTATTTTCAGTTTATAACGATTCGGTTTATAATTTTAAAAACAAACAATCACTCCAAAATTTGGAAGATGAACAAACGATCGAATTCCGAGACAAAGAAATAAAACTCAATAAACTTAGTCTGAAAGCCAAAGAAAGGGAGAGTTGGTTTTACATAATAGGTATTGGGTTATTGCTCACGATTGGAGGATTATTATTTTATCAAAGTCAAAACCGTAAGAAGTCAAATGATAAATTACTGAAGCTAAATTCAGAATTGGACATCGCCAATCAAACCAAACTTCGTTTTCTCGGAATTCTCAACCACGATCTGCGAAGTCCGGTTTCCAAACTGATTCAGTTTCTGCAATTGCAAAAGGAAAATCCTGATTTTCTTGACCGGGAAACAAAAGAAAGATGGGAACATAAAACCATTAGTTCGGCTGAAAACTTGCTGGATTCTATGGAAGATTTGCTTTTCTGGACCAAAGGTCAAATGGATAATTTTCATCCGGTATTGAAATCGGTTTATCTGACAGATATTTTTGAAGATATTCAGAAACATTTTTACGGTTTTAGTGAACGTATCGAATATGATATTCCAACGGATGTTTCCTTCAAGACCGATGAAAATTATTTAAAAACCATCCTTCGAAATCTCACCAACAACGCCATTAAAGCGACCGAAGATGTCGAATTTCCGAAAGTCAATTGGAAAGCAAAAGCTGAAAATCAACAGATTATACTTTGTATTTCCGATAACGGAAAAGGAGCCGATTTAGACAAATTCAATGCTTTGTTTGACCAAAATGAAAGCATCGGTGTTCAATCCGGATTGGGTTTGCATTTGGTGAGAGATTTAGCTGAAAAAATCAATTGCGAAATCGAAGTGTATTCCGAATTAGGTCAAGGAACAAAATTTGTCTTAAAATTACCCAAATAAAAATCCCGCCCACCTAGTAAAATCTTTGTGAACGGGATTTAATTTTAATACATCCGTATCTCTACAATATATATTTAAGCTTCACCCGGAGGGCCAAAGTTCAAAGGCATAGCAGCAGATTGGTTGTCTTTGATTTCTCCGAATTGTTTTTCAAATCGGTTTACATTTTCAACCAATGCACTCGCTAAACGCTTTGCGTGTTGAGGTGTCAAAATAATTCTTGACTTCACTTTTGCTTTGGGAACTCCCGGCATCATTTGAATGAAATCTACTATGAATTCAGAAGGCGAATGGTTGATTACTGCCAAGTTGGAATAAATTCCATCCGCTGTCTGATCATTGATTTCAATATCGATGTTTTTTTTGTTGTTTTCTGACATTACATTACAGATTTTGCGCTTACTAATTCTTCATATTCCTTGTTTGAACCTACGATGATGCTTTGGTACTCTTTCAATCCGGTTCCTGCCGGGATCAAGTGCCCTACGATCACATTTTCTTTCAAACCATTCAATTCGTCTTGTTTTCCTGCAACTGCCGCTTCGTTCAAAACTTTGGTTGTTTCCTGGAAAGACGCTGCTGACATGAACGATTTAGTCTGAAGTGAAGCTCTTGTGATACCTTGCAAAATCGGCTCAGCCGTTGCCGGCATTGCATCTCTTGCTTCCACAAGATTTTTATCCTCTCTTTTCAATCGGGAATTTTCGTCACGTAAATCACGCGCTGAAATGATCTGTCCCGGTTTCATTGTATCACTATCTCCTCCATCTTCCACGACTTTCATTCCGAAAATCCGGTCGTTTTCTACCAAAAAATCGTCTTTGTGTTCCAATGAGTCTTCCAAGAATCGGGTATCTCCTGAATCTACAATTCGAACTTTACGCATCATTTGACGAACGATAATTTCGAAGTGTTTGTCATCAATTTTTACCCCTTGTAAACGGTAAACTTCCTGAATTTCATTAACTAAATATTCCTGAACTGCAGTTGGACCTTTGATTCTTAAAATATCTTCCGGCGTGATGGCTCCATCTGAAAGTGGTAAACCTGCACGGATGAAGTCATTTTCCTGAACCAAAATCTGATTGGATAATTTCACCAAATATTTAGAAACTTCTCCTGTTTTAGATTCCACTACGATTTCACGGTTACCTCGTTTGATTTTACCAAAAGAAACCACCCCATCGATTTCCGCTACTACAGCCGGATTGGATGGGTTACGTGCTTCAAATAACTCAGTTACACGTGGTAAACCTCCTGTGATATCCCCTGCTTTTGCAGAACGACGAGGAATTTTAACCAAGATTTTTCCGGCTTTAATTTTCTCACCGTCATTGACGATCAAGTGAGCGCCAACCGGTAAGTTGTAGTTTTTCTCTTCACCGTCATTGGTCATTACTTTCAAGGTAGGAATCAACTTTTTATTACGGGATTCGGAAATTACTTTTTCTTGGAATCCTGTTTGTTCGTCGATTTCCAATTGGAAAGTATAACCTTGTTCGATATTTTCATATTCTACCTTACCAGCAGATTCAGCGATGATTACCCCGTTATATGGATCCCAGCTTGCGATCACATCTCCTTTGGTAACTTCCTGTCCGTCTTTCACGCGTAAAATGGAACCATACGAAATATTGTTGGTCATACGAACGTTTCCGTCTGAATCAATCAATTTCATTTCCGTGGAACGGGAAACTACTACATCAGCAGGATTTCCGGATTCGTCTTCACTTTTTACTGTTCTCAAATCTTCAAAATCTACTCTACCAGAAGCTTTCGCTATGATAGAGGATTGTTCTGAAACGTTACCGGCAGTACCTCCCACGTGGAATGTACGAAGTGTCAACTGCGTTCCCGGCTCACCGATGGATTGTGCTGCCACAACTCCAACTGCTTCTCCTTTCTGAACTTTTTTACCCGTTGCCAGATTTCGTCCGTAACAAGATGTACAAATACCCGTTTTCGCTTCACAAGTAAGTGGAGAGCGAACTTCTACAATCTCGATTCCTGCTTTTTCGATGGAATCTGCAACTTCTTCTGTAATAATTTGATCAGCAGAAACTAATTTTTCTCCTGTATCCATGTTGTAAACATCATGAAGTGAAGTTCTACCTAAAATTCGCGAAGCCAGTGATTCAACAATTTCTTCGTTTTTCTTAAGAGCATGTGCTTCCAAACCTCTCAATGTTCCACAATCTTCTTCCATCACGATTACGTCTTGTGCAACGTCCACCAAACGACGTGTCAAATAACCCGCATCGGCCGTTTTCAAAGCGGTATCCGCCAAACCTTTACGTGCACCGTGCGTTGAGATGAAGTATTCTAAAATGGAAAGTCCTTCACGAAAGTTGGATACAATCGGGTTTTCGATGATCTCTCCTCCTGACGAACCTGCTTTTTGCGGTTTCGCCATCAATCCACGCATTCCGGACAACTGTCTGATCTGTTCTTTGGAACCCCTTGCTCCGGAATCCAACATCATATATACCGAGTTGAAACCTTCCTGATCTTCTGTCATACGTTTCATCACGATTTCCGTCAAAGTAGCATTGGTATTGGTCCAAACATCAATTACCTGGTTGTAACGTTCGTTGTTTGTAATCAATCCCATGTTATAATTCATCTTGATTCCTTCTACTTGTTCAATCGCTCCTGCAATCAACTCTTGTTTTTGTTCCGGAATCAAAATATCACCTAAACTAAAGGACAATCCTCCTTCAAATGCATTTCGGAATCCAAGGTCTTTCATTTTATCCAAGAATTCTGCAGTGGTCGGGAAGTCTGTAATTTTCAAGATGTTGTTGATGATGTTTCGCAAAGATTTCTTTGTCAAAACTTCATTTACGTATCCAACCTGAGTTGGAACAATTTGGTTAAATAATACACGCCCAACCGTTGTTTCAATCATTCTCTGAACCAATTCTTCTCCTTCACGAACAATTGCTTTCACTTTAACAACTGCATTCAGTTCCACACTTTTCTCGTTGTAAGCGATTTCAACTTCTTCAGCCGAATAAAAAGTGATCCCTGAACCTTTTGCGGTTTTTCGAGCTTTGGTCATGTAATAAAGACCTAAAACCATATCCTGAGAAGGAACTGTAATCGGCGAACCGTTTGCCGGATTCAATATATTTTGTGAAGCCAACATCAATAATTGTGCTTCCAAAATCGCTTCCGGTCCTAAAGGTAAGTGAACTGCCATTTGGTCACCATCAAAGTCAGCGTTAAAAGCCGTACACACCAATGGGTGTAACTGGATTGCTTTTCCTTCGATCAATTTAGGTTGGAATGCCTGGATTCCCAAACGGTGCAAAGTTGGGGCACGGTTCAATAAAACCGGATGTCCTTTCAATACATTTTCCAAAATATCCCAAACAACAGGTTCTTTTCTGTCGATGATTTTTTTTGCAGATTTAACCGTTTTTACAATTCCTCTTTCAATCAATTTACGAACGATAAATGGTTTGTAAAGTTCGGCTGCCATATCTTTTGGCAATCCACATTCGTATAATTT
>CALLXZ010000058.1 GCA_937875605.1 uncultured Moheibacter sp. | reverse complement strand
TTTCGACAATTGCTTCTTCCAAAAGTTCATCGTTGGATTCGTCCAATTTCTTTTTCAGTTCCAATGTATGCGATTGGATAATCGCTCCGTTATGAACCCGAAGGAAATTGACATATCCGGAAGTTTCATCGGAAATGACGGTAAAAACATCGACATTCCCAATTGTCGGACTGACGACCGTGGATTTTGCCTGATGATTTTTGACCAATTCTATTTTTTCTTTGATGGTTTGAGCCGTTTCGAAATCCAATTTAGCAGCATATTCCTGCATCAAATCATTCATATACCGAATGGCATCGTTGTAATTTCCTTTGATGATTTGCCGGATTGCCTGTATGTTTTGGTTGTAATCTTCCTCGCTTTGAAAACCTTCGCAAGGACCTAAACAATTCCCGATGTGGTATTCCAAACAAACTTTGAATTTTCCGGATTCGATGTTTTTTTCATTCAAATCATAATTGCAAGTTCGAAGCGGATAAATTTCTCTGATTAAGTCCAAAAGTGCATTTAGAATTAACCCCGAAGCATACGGACCGAAATATTCCGAGCCATCTTTGATGAGTTTTCGGGTTTTGAAAATGCGAGGAAAAGGTTCGGTTTTGATGCAAATCCAGGGATAGGTTTTATCATCCCGAAGCATCACATTGTATTTCGGAAGATATTTTTTAATCAGATTGTTTTCAAGTAATAAAGCATCAAACTCCGTATCGACCACGATGGTTTGTATATCCGCAATTTTACTGACCAGAATCCGTGTTTTTCCGGAATCGTGATTTTTCGTAAAATAGGAGGAAACCCGTTTTTTGAGGTTTTTTGCTTTTCCCACATACAGAATTTTTCCGTTTTTATCATAATATTGATAAACGCCGGGATTGTTTGGTAAAGTTTGTATGATGAGTTTTAAGTTGTCTTGCATGGAAATTTATTTCCGATTTATTTTTATAATAGGTTGTTAGTGAGTGATATAAATTTATATTTTTTTTATTAAATAATGAATTTGCAAAGGTATAAATTAAGAAATCAAAGAGATTTTATATGAATCGAATTTCCAATATAAATAATAAAAATTCCGGAAATTGTATAGCCTAATTTTTTTAAATTTTCAGCATATAATTCCACTTGGAAGATATCTTTTGGTTTTTCTTCTCCGGTTTTATAATCAATAATC
>CALLXZ010000057.1 GCA_937875605.1 uncultured Moheibacter sp. | reverse complement strand
GACGTGTCAAACGTATCCAAAGCCGTAGCGATGATTTGTAATTCATCTGTAACGGCAATTCCGGTGCGTTTCATTCCATAGTCGATGGCGAGAATTCTAGGCATAAGGCAAAGTTAGATTTAATTTGAGAATTAATTGATTTGAAAATTTGAAATTAAAAAGGCAAAATTCGATTTTAGAAGTTCGAAGTTCGTCTGAAAAATGTAGATTTGTAACCAACTCAAAACAAAACATGAATAATTTACAAACCATCATAGAATCCGCTTGGGATAACCGAGAATTATTGAAACGAGAAGAAGTGCAAAAAGCGGTACGGGAAGTCATAGAACTACTGGATGCCGGAACTTTACGTGTAGCAGAGCCTAAAGATGGAGGATGGCAGGTAAACGAATGGGTGAAAAAAGCCGTTGTGATGTATTTCCCGATTCAGCAAATGGAAACCATCGAAGTTGGAGTTTTTGAATTCCACGATAAAATTCCGTTGAAACGAAATTATGCCGAAAAAGGAGTTCGTGTTGTGCCCCATGCGATTGCGAGGCATGGTTCGTATGTTTCAAAAGGTGTGATTTTGATGCCTTCTTATGTAAACATCGGAGCTTATGTAGATGAAGGAACGATGGTCGATACTTGGGCAACGGTGGGAAGTTGTGCACAGATTGGAAAGAATGTTCATTTGAGTGGCGGAGTAGGGATTGGTGGGGTTTTAGAGCCTTTACAAGCGGCTCCTGTAATCATCGAAGATGGTGCGTTCATTGGTTCTCGTTGTATCGTGGTTGAAGGTGTTCGAATTGGAAAAGAAGCCGTTTTGGGAGCGAATGTTGTATTGACCGCATCCACTAAAATTATAGATGTAACGGGAGAATCTCCAGTTGAAATAAAAAGAGAAGTTCCTTCTCGATCGGTGGTAATTCCGGGAACTTATACCAAAAAATTTCCGGCAGGCGACTTTCAGGTTCCTTGCGCACTGATCATAGGAAAACGAAAAGAAAGCACCGATTTGAAAACCTCTCTCAATGATGCTTTAAGAGAGCATAATGTGGCAGTCTAAATAATTCTGCTTACCTTTAATTGGAAGGATAATTTATGCTGGAATTTCAAAGAAATACCGATACGGTCTCAGAAGTAAAATCAGGAAAAAAGAAAGCGCTGATTTTACAAAATAAATACATAGGCGATGTGTTGACTTCTTCGGTCATTGCTGAAAATCTAAAACAAATAGACCCGGAAACAGAAGTACATGTTTTTTGTTATAAACCGGCGGTTTCAGTTTTGGAAAATAACCCATTCATTGACCAAATCATCAGCTTTGAAGAAAAACAACTGAAGAAAATTTCGGTTTTGAATCAATACGCGAATCAGATTAAACAAGAGAATTACGATATCGTATTAGATCCGTATGCTAAACTTCAAAGTCGGTTCATCATTCTAAAGTCAGGCGCCAAAAAAAGAATCAGTTATGATAAACCATTTTTCAAACACATTTATACGGATGTGGTTGAAAAATCAACCATTCCTTCTTCTGAAACTTCTTGTACAGCCATTGATAACAGGGTTTCTTTGACATCGCCGCTCATGAGCGAAAAAATTCACTTGGCGCTTCATCCGAAAATTTATTTGACGGAGAATGAAATTCAGGAAGGAAAAGAAATTTTTGAAAATGCAAATCTTGATTTTTCAAGAAAAACATTGATGATTGGGATTTTGGGAAGCAGTGAAGATAAATCCTGGCCGATTGATTATATGATAAAATTGATTTCACATATTCAGAAATATTACGATTTCAATATTTTGTTTAATTATATTCCCAATCAGCAAAGTACGGTAGATAAGATTTTGACAGGACTTGATTCGACGGAAAAGATTTATGCCGAAGTGATGGGAAAGAGCGTTCGGGAATTTTTGAAAATATTGTATCATTGTGATGCTTTTATCGGAAATGAAGGAGGTGCAGTTAACATGGCAAAGGCGATGGATATCCCGACGTTTAGTATTTATTCACCTCATAAATTTCCTGCAGATTGGGGTTGTTTTGAAGACGGATTTCATCACGTAAGTGTTCATTTTCAAGATTTGGACAAAAAAACAGTGGATCATTCGTCCGTAAAAAAATTATTCAGGCAAACACAGAAACATTATAAAAAATTGAACTATCCCTACGTAAGGACGGAAACCGACAAATTTTTGCAAAATAATTTCGGAGAAGTAAATCTTCCGGCTGAATTTCAGCAGGAACTTCCGAAAATTTCTGCTTTGTTGATTACCTATAACGAAGAGCGCAACATCCAGAAATTTCTGGACGAAGCCTGGTACGCAGATGAAATCATCATCGTAGATTCGGAGAGTACAGACCGTACGGCTGAAATTGCGAAAAAACATCCGAAAGTAACGTTCATCACCCGAAAATTTGACAATTTTACTTCTCAGAAAAATTTTGCAATTGATCAGGCGCGAAACGAATGGGTAACTTTTTTTGATGCAGACGAGCGAATTCCTAAAGCTTTGATATTTGAAATGATAGACGAGATTACAAAAAATGAAGCCGATGCTTTTTTTGTATATCGTCGTTTTTATTTCATGGAGAAATACATCAAACGTTCGGGGTGGCAAAACGATAAAGCCATCCGTTTGTTTAAAAAATCAAGCAACCGTTATGGCGAAGGGCGACTGGTACATGAGCTGATTGACAGCAAAGGGAAAGTGAAATTCCTTGAGAATAAATTGGATCATTATTCTTATTATTCAGTAGAAGAATACGACCGTAAATTGACGCAATATTCGATTTTACGTGCCAAAGAATTATTTTCTAAAAAACTTAGACCCAATGTATTTCATTTTTGGGTTAAGCCATGGTTCCGATTTGTCCATCATTATATTTTGCGAATGGGAGTTCTGGATGGAGGTGAGGGATATATTATTTCCAAATTGCATGCCCATCACGTCTTCAAAAGATATCTTTTCCTTTCTAAAATGTGGGAGACGGAAAATGAGAAGAAAAAGAAATAATATTTAAATTTAATCTTATTTAGAAAAACCAACAGATGAAAGCATATGTATTTCCCGGACAGGGAGCTCAGTTTACAGGAATGGGAAAAAATCTTTATGATAATTCCGAATTGGCTCGAAATTTATTTCAACAAGCTGACGAACAATTGGGATTTGAGATTTCCAAAATCATGTTTGAAGGAACAGCAGATGAACTGAAACAAACCAAAGTGACACAGCCCGCGGTTTTTTTGCATTCTGTCATTCTTGCTAAAACATTGGATAATTTTCAACCCGATATGGTCGCAGGTCATTCGTTAGGCGAAATTTCTGCATTGGTGGCAAACGAAACGCTTGGTTTCGAGTCCGGATTAAATCTGGTTTACAAAAGGGCAATGGCGATGCAGAAAGCTTGTGAGTTGCAGCCTTCGACCATGGCAGCTATTTTGGGTTTGGAAGATGAAGTGGTAGAAAGAATCTGTTCCGAAATTGAAGGAGTGGTGGTTCCGGCAAATTACAATTGTCCCGGGCAATTGGTGATTTCAGGGGAAGTTCCGGCGGTGGAATTGGCTTGTGAAAAATTAAAAGAAGCGGGCGCAAAACGTGCATTGATTTTGCCGGTGGGAGGTGCATTTCATTCCCCTTTGATGAAACCAGCGGAAGATGAATTGGCAGAAGCCATTCACCAAACTGAATTTAAAAAACCAATTTGCCCTGTTTATCAAAACGTAACCACTACGGCGGTAACCGATCCGGAAGAGATCAAGCAAAATCTGATTGCGCAGCTGACGGCTCCCGTGAAATGGACACAATCTGTTCAAAATATGGTAAAAGACGGAGCCATGGAATTTATAGAAGTTGGTCCCGGAAATACTTTGCAAGGATTGATTCGTAAGATCGAAGCCAATGCTGTGACGAGTTCCGCTACGGCTTCTTGATGATTGGGGACGGGAGAGTAGAAAGAAATTTTAAACTTTGAAACATAAATTTCGAGCAAACGGGAAATTATTAATAGCTGGTGAATACGCTGTGCTGGATGGCGCTTTGGCGTTTGCGGTTCCTACGA
>CALLXZ010000056.1 GCA_937875605.1 uncultured Moheibacter sp. | reverse complement strand
AAATTTTAGACGGAATTAAGTTAGCCAAAGAGATCAAAGAAGAAATCAAAGAAGTTGTAGCAGAAGCAACCAAATCAGGGAGAAGACCTCCACATTTGGCGGCTGTTTTGGTCGGGAATGATGGTGCAAGTCAAACGTATGTAAAAAACAAAATCAAAGATTGTGAACAAGTCGGATTTAAATCTTCTTTGGTGAAATTGCCCAATACCGTTTCGCAAACCGAGTTAATCGAAGAAATCGAAAAATTAAATAAACAAGAAGGTTTGGACGGATTCATCGTCCAATTACCGCTTCCGGCTCAAATTGATCAAGAAGAAATCATTGAAGCTATCGATCCGAAAAAAGATGTGGATGGATTTCATCCCGAGAATTTCGGAAAGATGGCACTGGATATGAGTACGTTTTTACCGGCAACACCTTTTGGGATTTTGGAAATGCTGGAACGTTATCAAATTTCCACAAGAGGAAAACACGCTGTAATTATAGGAAGAAGCCGTATCGTAGGTCGTCCCATGAGCATTTTGATGGGAAGAAAAGATTTTCCGGGAAACAGTACCGTAACTTTAACGCATAGTAACACTGAAAATTTAGCTGAGTATACCCAACACGCTGACATTGTGATTACAGCGCTTGGCGTTCCGGGCTTTCTAAAAGCCGATATGATCAAAGAAGGAGCGGTAATTGTCGATGTAGGAATTACGCGTGTAGATGATGATTCGGAGAAAGGATATAAGTTGGTGGGTGATGTTGATTTTGACAATGTAAAAGAAAAAGCTTCCTGGATCACGCCGGTTCCGGGCGGAGTCGGACCGATGACGAGAGCGATGCTTTTGAAAAATACACTTCTGGCTTATAAGAATAATACAAAGTGATTACATTAAATTCCATTACCGAAGAGCAATCTGTTTTACTGAAAGAAGGGAAATTTCTTCCGGTGATGGAACATTTCTATACCTTACAAGGAGAAGGAGCGCATGCCGGAAAGGCGGCATATTTCATTCGTCTGGGTGGTTGTGATGTGGGTTGTCACTGGTGTGATGTGAAAGACAGTTGGGATGCGGAAATTCATCCGTTGACTGATATGGAGAAATTAGCGAAAGAAGCAACGGATTTGTCCAAAACGATTGTAATAACGGGAGGTGAACCGCTTATGTGGAATCTGGATTTTTTGACTTCGAAATTGAAAGAATTTGGAGCAATAATTCATATTGAAACTTCGGGTGCTTATTCTATGAGTGGGATGATCGATTGGGTTACACTTTCACCTAAAAAAAGGGCAGAAGTTCAACCCGATGTAATTGCTGCTGCGAGCGAATTGAAATGCATCGTCTTTAATCAGGACGATTTTAAATTTGCTGAAAAATATGCGGAATTGGTCAGTCCGGATTGTAAATTGTATTTACAAGTGGAATGGGGAAAACGCAACAAAATCACACCAAAAGTGGTGGAATATGTAAAGCAAAATCCAAAATGGCAGGTTTCCGTTCAGACGCATAAATATCTTGATATTCCTTAAACTATGTTAACAGCAACTTACGAAATAGACCAAAACGATATTCTGAATTATCAGTTATATCATGCTTCTATGTCTAAGCAAATCAAAAAAAGACGTTTGATAAGTCGGATTCTGATTCCGGTTCTTTATGGAATTATTGGACTATTTTTTATAGTTTTTTCAAATTATGGCTTAGGAATTATTTTTATAGTCAGTGGAGTTTTATGGTTGATTTTTTTTCCAATTTGGGAAAGAAAAAGATACATCAATCATTTTAAAGGATTTCTCAAAGAGAATTATAAAAGCATGTTTAACGACACTTCGACGATTCGATTTGACGACGATTCGATTTTTATCAAAGGATTGGACTCTGAGAGCACATTCGGAAATAACCAATTAGAAAGAATCGACGAAATTACCGATTATATTTTTGTGAAGCTGAAATCCGGTCAGACTGTTGTGTTGCCCAAAAATAAGATTTCAAACATTGATGAGGTTCGTTCTTATCTGTTAGAATTGACAGGAAAATTGAATTTGTCTTATGAAGCAAATTTGAATTGGAAATTTGTTTAGAATTCCGGGTTGTAAATTATATTAATTATTCATTTTCAATACATTAAAATAAAATTAAAAACATGAAAATCTTATCAGCATTGCTTATTTTATTCCTTTCCTTCGGACTAAATGCACAAACCAAAAAAATCGATAATTCCAAAAGTTCCATCCATTGGGTTGGAAAAAAACTGACAGGTCAGCACGAGGGAACTTTAGACTTTAAAGAGGGTTCGTTGGTTTTTGAAAAAGAAAAATTAAAAGGTGGAAATTTTACAGTGGATATGGCAACCATCAGTGCGACGGACGTTGAAGGAAAAGCAAAAGAAGGATTGGATGGACACCTTAAAAACGAAGATTTCTTTGGAGTTGATAAATACCCGACTTCCAAATTGGTTTTCAAAAAAATAGCGGACAAAGGCAATGATGTTTATACTGTTACAGCAGATTTGACGATTAAAGATAAAACGAATTCAGTTTCATTTGACATAGCGGTTAGCGGAAATACAGCTTCGGCTAAACTTTCAGTTGACCGAACCAAACATGGAATTACTTATAGTTCCGGCTCTGTGTTTGATGGGCTTGGAGATAGAGCTATTTCAGATCATTTTGAATTGGAAGTGAAATTGGTTTTTTAAACGATTAATTAAATAGGGGAACGCTGAGAATCGTCATTTTCTATGTCGATTTTCAGCGTTATCTTTATAAGAAAAGCAAACAAAATGAAAAAATTATTTTTAGTTACAGTCGTAGCATTGGGAATTATTTCTTGTGGTTCTGATAAAAAAGAATCTGAAAAAGTGGAAACGACATCAACAAAATCAGAAGAACCTAAAACTTCCAATGTTTTGGAATTAAAAGGAAACGATGATATGAAATTTGATAAATCTCAATTTACTGTAAAAGCCGGACAGGAAGTGACCTTGACATTTACAAACGAAGGTGTTTTACCGCTTGAAACCATGGGGCACAACGTAGTGGTTTTGGAAAAAGGAGCAGATGTTCAAACCTTTGCAACAGCTTCTGCTAAAGCAAAAGAAACCAATTATATTTCAGAATTGTACATTACGGATATCGTGGCGCAAACCAAATTATTGGGTACGGGTGAATCAGAAACCATCAAATTTACACTGAAAGAACCGGGCGAGTATACCTATATCTGTACGTTTCCGGGGCATTGGATTGCGATGAAAGGCACGATCACCGCTATTTAATCATATTCTAAACTTTGACAAAGTTTAAAATTTTGTCAAAGTTGTTCTAATTTTACAGTTCAAAACCCGAAGAATGGCTGACATTAAAATTACCATCATAGACCGAGAAGGCGTTTCGCATGAAGTCGATGCGCCTACTGATATGGCAATGAACCTGATGGAATTGGTTCGTGCGTATGAACTCGCTCCGGAAGGAACCATCGGAATTTGTGGAGGAATGGCGATGTGTGCTTCTTGTCAGGTCTATGTTTTGTCGGACGATGTCGAATTACAACCTATGGAAGCAGAGGAAGAAGCCATGCTTTGGGAGGCGTTTAACGTGAAGGAAAACAGCCGTTTAGGTTGTCAAATTAATATTGTCGAAGAATTAGAAGGGCTTATCGTGGAGCTTGCACCGGAAGTCTAATCAAATTGAGAGGCATACGTCATCAAATCTCGATAAAGAGAGTCGGATGAGCTAAAAAATTCTTGAATCGATTCTCTGAGATGATTTGAACTTTCCACAGAGATAGCCTCCATATCAGCGAAATGAGTATCATCTCCTTTTTTCAATTCGTTATGGTCAGCTTGAAAAGCATCAATTAAATTCCCCTCAAAATCAAAAGTAAAGACAAAATTATCCGGAGTATATGATCCGCTGTTTTGTATGAATTTAGCAGTTTCACCTCCTAAAAAATAGATTTCTACCAAACCTTCGTTTATATCATAAGAAACGTCCGAAATGAATTCAACTATCTTTGAGTTTCCTTCTAAATTATATTTGACACGTACCACGGATTTTGCATCTTCTATTTCTGCAAAATCTTCCGAAACGATGATGACTTTATAGGAAACCTTATCAGCACCTGTCCAGGTATAAAAATCGACGTATTCTATATTTTGAATTTGTGAAAAAGAAAAGGTAGTCAGAAAGGAAAAAGTAATAAACATTAAAAGTTTCATAGAGAATTAATTTTCCGCAAATTTAGTATTTTAGTTCAAATCATTATGAAGTCAATGTTATTCTGTAGTTTCTTTTTCAGACCGTCTTTCCGTCAACGATTTATCTTCGGCAATTCCTGATTTCCAATATGAATAAGCATACAATTCCTCTTGTCCCCATCGAAGGTCTTTGCGAAGGTAATTCCGTATATCCTTAACCGTTGAAAACTCAGCTGCCACATAACCGAATTTTGAAATTACAGGCAATGTTAATTCCTGAAAAATAGCCGACAAATCACTTCCTTTTTCCGGATGCTGGTTATAAGTCCAAATAAAGTGTACATCGGCTTTGGTGTGGATTTTCTGAATTTCGTCTTTGTCGAAAACTTCCAATAAACAAACGGCTTTTTCATCTTCAGAAAGACTTTCCAGAATGGCACTGATGACCGGAATTCCGGTAGAATCCGCAACCAAAACATAGTTTTTTGCTTTTGCGTATAATTCCGATTTTCCGTCTTTCATCATCACACCCAATTTATCACCGACTTTGGCATTGGTAGCCCATGCAGAAGCCGGTCCGTTTTCGCCGTGAGCCACAAAATCAATCCAGATTTCTTTTTTTTCCAAATCAATTCCACGATGTGTATACGTTCGGATAGAAGGACGAATTTCTTCAGAAAGAGGTTTCCATTCCATTTTTTCATAATCGTACTCGGGAAAATATACTTTGGAGCAATTTTTAGGTGGAATCGCAATTTTATTATTGATTCCGATAGTTGTATTGTCAAAAAGATGGACATTCTTTCCTGTCAGATAAACCCTTATATAATGTGGCGTGATATATTCTTTTCGTGTTACGGTTAATTCTTCTCGTATGGTTTTCATTTTTCTACCTTAAATTTTTGGTAAAGTTAAGCATATAATTTATTTATTTAGAATGATTCTATATAATATTTTGTAATTAAAATTAATAAGTCCAAAGCATGAATTCTAAAATCTAAAATCAAAATCCCTACCTTTACCTCCTATGAATTCAGAAGACAAAAGACTATTTTTATTGGATGCTTATGCATTGATTTTTCGAGGTTATTATGCCTTTATCAAGAATCCGAGAATCAATTCAAAAGGTCTAAACACATCAGCCATTTTAGGTTTTACAAACTCTTTACTCGACGTTTTGAAGCGCGAGAAACCCACGCATATCGCTGTGGTTTTTGATGTGGGTCAAGCCACTGTGCGCACTGTCGATTATGACCAATACAAAGCCAACCGTGACGAAACGCCCGAAGCCATCAAAATAGGCGTTCCGTATATTCAGGAAATCATCCGGGCGATGTGTATTCCGGTATTGTTTGCCGAAGGTTATGAAGCAGACGATGTGATCGGGACTTTGGCGAAAAAGGCGGAGAAAGAAGGTTTTACAACCTATATGGTTACGCCCGATAAAGATTTTGCCCAATTGGTTTCCGATAAAATCAAAATGTATCGTCCGCCCGCATTTGGGAAAGGAATTGAAATCTGGGGAGTCGAAGAAGTCAAAGCTAAATTTGAAATCGATGATCCGATGCAGGTTGTGGATTTTCTGGGTATGATGGGCGATAGTGTCGATAATATTCCCGGATTGCCCGGAGTGGGTGAAAAAACAGCCAAAAAATTCCTGAAAGAATATGGTTCTCTCGAAAATCTTTTGGAGCATACACATGAATTAAAAGGAAAACTAAAAGAGAATATAGAAGCCAATAAAGAATTGGGGATTTTATCCAAAAAATTGGCTACAATCATTACCGATGCACCGGTTGAATTTGACGAAGAAGATTTATTGATGTGCGAACCCGATGTGGAGAAAGTTAAAGAATTGTTTAACGAACTGGAATTCCGTCAATTATTGGAGAATTTCTACAGGACTTTCAATTTGGAAACTCAGGTTGTGGAGAAAGCCAAAACAATCGAACAAAGAGCTGTTCAGGCTTCACTTTTTGATGATCCCGATATTCAACCACAAGAATTTACACAGGATTCCTTTTACAAAGAGATTGAAAATTACGATCATTTGTATCAATTGGTGGAAGGGAAAATGGGTCGTAAATTATTGATCGATAAGTTGATCCAACAAAAAGAAGTCTGTTTTGATACCGAAACCACCGGTCTGGATGCTTTGACGGCTGAGTTGGTCGGTATTTCGTTCAGCTATGAAGTCGGCAAAGGATATTATGTTCCATTTCCTCAAAATTTTGAGGAAGCAAAAGAGATTATCGAAGAATTCCGTCCGTTTTTTGAATCGGAATCCGTTTTGAAAATCGGTCATAATTTGAAATACGATTATAAAGTTTTGGACAAATACGGTATCAAACCAAGCGGAAATTCGTTTGATACGATGATTGCGCATTATTTGCTAAATCCCGATATGCGACACGGAATGGATGTTTTATCCGAAACGTATTTGCATTACAAACCGATTTCCATTGAAACATTGATTGGGAAAAAAGGCAAGAATCAATTGCAATTCAACCAAATCGAATTGGAAAAACAAAAAGAATATGCGGTGGAAGATGCCGATGTCACTTTGCAGTTAAAAGAATTCTTTGCGCCACAATTACCCGAAGTGAATGCTTCTAAATTATTTGAAGAAATAGAAATGCCGTTGATGGAAGTTTTGACAGAAATGGAAA
>CALLXZ010000055.1 GCA_937875605.1 uncultured Moheibacter sp. | reverse complement strand
GATTTGGGAAAATTCTGTTTTTCATGTATTTGTTCCGATTGCTAAAAATCACGAAATCAATACCTTTCATTTGATTGATTATTTGTTTACACAACAAAAAAGCGTTGTAGTTCCCAAGGTGGAAGGATTTGAAATGTTGAATTGCAAGATTTCTCCGGATGTGAATTGGACCACAGGAAAATTCGGAGTTCCGGAACCATTAGAATTTGAAATCATTGATTCTGAAAGAATTGAAGTTGTAATTCTTCCGATGTTGATTTGTGATAAAAAAGGAAATCGTGTGGGTTATGGTGGCGGTTATTATGATCGTTTCTTAGAAAAACTTCATCCAGATACACTAAAAATCGGTCTTAATTTCTTTTCTCCCATTTCTGAAATAGAGGATGTAGAAATCTTTGATGTTCCACTTGATTATTGCGTTAGCGGTGAAGAAATACTATCCTTTGGAGCTTTCTGAATGTTATTTAAATTCGAAAAGTAAAAAACAAATTCGTGTTTAAATTTTTTCGGTTCTTTTTTCAAAATATAAGTTGCCGATTTCTGAAGCGAATCAATTAATTTTTTGTCTTTTGAAAAATATCGTACGCTGTAATTAATGGACTTAACCGAATCGTGTAGTAAACTATCCTTTTTTAATAATTTCAATTGATGGATTTCCACGAAATTAACACGAAGAGAGTCCATTTCATTTAAAAGGTTTACTATGTTTGTGGAATCGTTAGCAAGAAAATAACTCTCAATTTGAGGATACAGGATTTCGCGAAGCAAACTATCAGAAGAATTAGACGAATAAAGCGACATTAATTCATATAATTCCGTCAGTTTTTGTTTCGTAATGAAATTAACGGAAGCGAGCGAATCCATTTTGGAGACAGGAGTGGAGTTGTTTCGGTAGGTTTTGATCACATCCGGATCGTGATTTCCCTGATAGGTCGTTTCGTTTTTACAGGACCAAACGATAAAAACAAACCCTAACAATAACTGTATGAACGTCTTAATTTTCATCTGAGTGGATTTTAAATTTGATTTTTACAATTTTTCCCTGTTTTCTTTCGGCTTCTATCAATGTAAAGTTTTTCAGGGAACTTGTGGGCAGGGAGACTAAATTTATGTATTGTTTTTTACTCAATACTTCTACTCCAAAATATTCATTATCATATACTTGATAAATTAACGCATCGTTTGCAATCATTTCGTCGAGCATCTTTATGCGCTCTTTTACGCTTTGGGAAGATTTGGAATAGTGACGGAGCATAACTTTATAGTCATCCGGCTCCAAGCGTATGGTTTCCTTTCCCTGATACTGATGCAAGTTAATTTTAAAGGTATCTTTTTTATAATAAGTTGAATTAATGGTCATGAGCAAAGTATCTTCCTTGGAAGAAAATTCCACACAACCCTTTTCCGTAAACAATTGAAGAGGAGTAAAGCCTTGGCGCTCAATCGTTATTTCAATTGGTTCGGTAACCGTAGAGTTTCGATCCGAATCCACAAAACAGAATTCGTAGGTTCTCTGATAGAAAAAACTAAAGTAAACCGCTGCTGAAGTAAGAGTTAAAGCCAAAAAGGAATACAGCACAATCGGAAAAACACGCGTTTTCTTTTTGGGTTTATATTCAATTTTTTGAGTTTCTGGAAGAATTTCAGTTTTTTCAGGAAGAGAAATCTCTTCTTTTTCAATTATTTCAGGTGAAAATGTTTCGGTTTCAATTGGATTAAATCCTTTTTGGTGTTTGATTAAAAACTCCGACCAACCTGAATATCCGGCATATTGAGTCAAAAGATTTAACATATCTATTCTTGGGAGTTTTTTAAACTCCGATTTAAAATAGGTATAAAACCATTTTTCACTCACGGAAGATCTTGTTTTTTCGAAGACGTCTTCTTGAAAAGTGACAATATCTTGCCCTTTCCACTCTGAAATGTCAGGAGAAGACGCTGAATTTGACTCAAAATAACGCCTTGAAACGTCTTTTTTAAGTAAATTAAATAATTCTATTTCAGAAATTCTATTCAAATAATTGGGTATAACTTATTGATTAAAAGCATTTTGTAAATTGTAAAATAATTTACAATGTGATTACAACACATTTTCAAAGAGTCAGACACAAAGCTAATGTACTTTTGGAACAAATAAAAACCATTAAAAAAATTTAAAAATTATTTAGTTATGAAAAAAGTATTTGTAAAAGGATTCGCTTTGTTGGCTGTTGTAGCTTTGTCTTTCACTAACATCGCTTGTGAGCAAAAAACTGCTGAAGAAAATGTAGAAGCTGCTGCTGAAGAAGCTGTAGAAGCTGCTGATGCTGCTGATGCTGCTGCTACTGATGCTGTAGAAGCTGCTGGTGAAGCTACTGAAGCTGCTGATCAAGCTGTTGATGCTGCTGCAACTGAAGTTGCTCCTGCTGATGCAACTGCAACTGAAGCTCCAGCAACTGAAACTCCAGCTGAAACTCCAGCAAAATAATTAAGCGAAGCTTATAAAGAATAAAGCCCTGAAATCTCAGGGCTTTTTTATTTTCTATCACTCCATAGTTTAGTATTTTTGATTCCGCAATGGAACTCTTAAAAAAAATACTGGTGTTACTATGGAAATGTTGGTTCATCATTTTGACCACCACATTGGTCCTTACCATTGGTTTATTTTGGACTTTTCCTTTGGCTTTTTCCTCCCGAACATTTCCACTTGCGTATAAAGGAATTCGATTATGGGCGATATTAATATTTTATGGTTCCGGATTTCGTTTTGATTTAAGTCGAAATGTGAAATTGGACAAAAACAAACAATACATCTTTATATCCAATCACTATTCTATGCTTGACATTATGGTGATGGCCGCCATTCATAAATACCATCCTATTGTTTTTGTGGGGAAAGCAGAGTTAGCCAAGGTTCCGATTTTTGGGACTATTTATAAAAGAATTTCGATCATAGTCGATAGATCTGATGCTCGAAGCCGTGCACGAGTATTTAGATTGGCAAAAGAAAAAATATCGAGCGGAAGCAGCATCGTCATTTTTCCGGAAGCTGGTATCCCCGATGATGAAAGTGTAGTGTTGGATCGTTTTAAGGACGGCGCGTTTTCCATTGGTATTTCAGCCCAAATTCCGATTGCGGTTTATTCGATCAAAGGATTAAAGGAAATGTTCCCCTGGGCGTGGACACGCGGATATCCAGGGACAGTTAAAGTCAAATTATTGGACATAATCGAAACAAAAGAATTAAGCTTGAATGATAAAAACGACCTAAAGGAACTTTGTTTTCAAAAGATTTTCTCAGAACTAAGTACGAAACCTTAAACAAATTAAAATTGGCAATAATTGCATACACAGACGGTTCCTCCTTAGGAAATCCTGGTCCGGGCGGATATGGAACTATTCTACTTGAAACGGAAAAGAAAGTAAAAAAAGAATTTTCACAAGGTTATCGTTTGACAACCAATAACCGAATGGAATTGATGGCAGTAATAGTTGCTTTGGAAAAATTAAAAAAACCAAATACGGAAATCACTATCTACACCGACTCGAAATATGTATGTGATGCAGTAGATAAAAAGTGGGTATTTGGCTGGGAGAAAAAGGGATTTAAGGGCAAGAAAAACGAAGATCTCTGGCGTAAATTCCTTATTCAGTACCGTAAACAAAAAGTTTCATTTCAGTGGGTAAAAGGCCATGCAGGAAATGAGTTCAACGAACGAGCCGATCAAATTGCAGTGGCTGCCGCGAATTCAGACAATCATTTAATCGATGAAGGTTTTGAAAACTCCAAAGACGAAACCGAATTGTTTTAATCCAATTTTTCTTTTTCCTTTTTGTAGAATTCTATGTTTTTTGACTGGATAAAATCATTCGGACAATTTTCCAAATGCTCCATAGGCGTAGTATCATCAAAATTTAATTTTTTCGGTTGGATGTATTTCATAACCGAATCCTTTGACATCTCCATTTCTCCAGAACCTTGGTACAATTTTCCGTCTTTTTTTAGAAAATAAACCTGCTGTTCAGAAAGCATCCCTTCGGAAAGAAAATCATATTCTAATTTCAAAGTATCGCCTGCTATTTTTCCTTCAACCTCACCGACGGAAGCATCTTTTTCAAAGAAATTATAACGCATCCAACCTTCGATTTCATCACCATCTTGTTGGTATCTGATTTGAATGGTATCTTTTCCGTTGGTGAATTGATAACAATGAAAATTTGAAATAGTGTCTTTCGAAACTTCTTCGGGAGAATCAGTCGTTAAGACAACTTCCTGCTCCTTTTTGGAGTCGCAACTCACACATAGAGCCAAGATGGTTACAATTAGAATAGAAAATTTCATTGAAGTGTTTTCCTCAAATTTATCAATAAAAAAGAAGTATGGAGCAGATTTTGAACAATTTAACTAAAATTAAAAAATAAAGTCATGGCAAAATATTCAAAAAAAGCCCAAGAAAAAATAGGTGAAGTGATGGGTGAATTCAAAGATGGAAAACTAAAAACATCAGCGGGCAAACAAGTAAAAGATAGGAAGCAAGCAATTGCCATTGCAATTTCAGAAGCGAAGGAGGAAGGTCTGAAAGTGCCGAAAAGCCCTAAAAATAAAACCAAAAAATAAGGAATGTTTTGGTAAGAAATTTTATTTTAATACGTTTGATATCTTAAATAATTATTTCATGAAAAAGCTTTTTGTAGTCGCTCTAACGATTTTTACCGTTTTCTCCTGCGGTAAGGAAGAACAAGACTTTGTTACCATTGCAGGTAAAATTGATAACGCAAATTCAGACAGCGTTTTCATTGTAAAAGATAATTTCCGTAAAGGAATTCCGGTTGTAAACGGAGAGTTTAAAGATACTTTGAAGTTAGTAGGAAATAGTTATTTCGAATTTTATTCAGGCAATGAACGAACGGAGATTTATCTGAGTCAAGGAGATAGTTTGTTTATTTCTACCGATATGCAAGAATTTGACGAAAAGTTGAAATACAGAGGAACTTCTGAAAAGGAGAATAATTACCTCGCTCAGAAACAGTTGAAAACCGAACAAATTTATGTAGATCCGGCTGCATTCTTTTCGGTTGATCCAAATTCGTTTAAATCAAAAGTGACAGCTTATAAAACGGAATTGAATGCGGATTTGAACCAAGAGGGAATCAATAAGGTTTTTAAAGAATCAGAAACCAAAAACATCGACTATTTTTATTATATGATGTTGGCTCAATATCCGATGGCGCATCAATATTTTACACAACAGGAAGCCTATTTGCCAGCCGATTTTGATGAAGAAATTAAGAAACTAAATTTGGAAAATGAAGCGGATTTTAATTCGATTCCGGCATATAAACAATTTGTTTTGTATAAAGTTTCTAATCAAATCAGTGAAGCCAAAACGCCCGATGAAATAGAGAAAATTATTTCGAATATAAAAACTCCGCAAATAAAAGATGCTGTGATGAAGGAGTTTTTACTTTATTTCGTAGCGTCCGGAAGTCCTGACTCTGAAAGATATCATAATTATATCCAGAAAAATGCGAAAGATAAAAAGATAAAAAAGGAATCAACTGAAGCTTTTGCAAAGGTTCAGAAACTTCTTCCCGGGAAACTTTCTCCGAAATTTAGCTATCCGGACATTACGGGAAAAACTGTTTCGCTGGATGATCTAAAAGGAAAATTGGTGTATGTAGATGTTTGGGCAACTTGGTGCGGACCTTGCATCCGTGAGATTCCTTCATTGAAACAATTGGAAAAAGATTACCACGGAAAAAATATAGAATTTGTAAGTATGTCCATAGATCCTCAACAGGATAAAGGGAAATGGGAAAATATGGTCAAAGAAAAAGATTTAAAGGGAATTCAGATTTTTGCAGATAAGGATTGGAAATCCCAGTTTGTACAAGAATACGGAATCAAAGGAATTCCTCGTTTTATCCTGATTGATGCATCCGGAAATATTCTTAATGCAGATGCGCCGAGACCTTCTGACCCTCAGATCAGAACATTAATTGATCAGAATTTGAAGTCGTAAAAATTTTAAAACTTGTCTGCTTTTTATTTCACACAAAAAATCCCGCTTTTTCGGGCGGGATTTACAAACGTTTTATGTGATTAAATTTATTTTACTTTTTCAACAATTGCTTTAAAAGCATCCGGGTGATTCATCGCTAAATCGGCAAGAACCTTACGGTTAAGCTCCAATCCTGCTTTTTTGGCAGCACCCATAAATTGTGAATAAGACATTCCGTGAAGTCTTGCTCCTGCATTGATTCTCTGAATCCACAAAGCACGAAAATTTCTTTTCTTTTGACGACGGTCACGGTAAGCATAAACCAATCCTTTTTCAACCGCATTTTTCGCTACGGTCCATACATTTTTTCTGCGTCCGAAGTAACCTTTGGCTAACTTCATCAACTTTTTTCTGCGCGCTCTTGACGCTACTGAATTTACTGATCTTGGCATAATTTTTAATTTTTTTGTGGTGGGCGGACGATAATTGCCACTTTAATGCACCAACACAGGGTTAATAATTTAATTAAATAAACCGGAGAATGAATTATTTCATTCTCAACATGAATTTTACGTTTGGCTCATCTGCTTTATCAACTAAAGTAGAATGAGTCAAATTACGTTTTTGTTTGGTTTCCTTTTTTGTAAGGATGTGACTTTTAAAAGCGTGTTTTCTTTTAATTTTACCCGTTCCGGTAAGCTTAAAACGCTTTTTAGCACTTGAATTTGTTTTTAATTTTGGCATAACTGTATGTTTTATAAAACGTTTGTCTTTCTTGCGAAGTTCGAAATTCGAGTTTCGAAATTCGTATTATTTTTTTGGGGCCATCATCATGATCATACGCTTCCCCTCTAACTTGGGAAGTTGCTCCACTTTTCCTACATCTTCTAATTCCTGAGCTAATTTCAACAATAAAATTTCGCCCTGATCTTTAAAAATGATCGAACGTCCTTTGAAGAAAACATAGGCTTTCAACTTCGAACCTTCTTCCAAAAAGCTTCTCGCGTGACGCTTTTTGAATTCATAATCGTGATCATCTGTCTGAGGTCCGAAACGGATCTCTTTCAACACGACTTTTTGTTGTTTGGCTTTTAATTCCTTTTCTTTCTTTTTCTGTTCGTAAAGGAATTTTTTATAATCCACAATTCTACAAACAGGAGGATTCGCTTTTTCGGTAATCATTACCAAATCCAAAGCTTGCTCTTCCGCCATTTGCAGTGCTTGGCGAGTCGGATAAACACCCGGCTCAATTCCTTCACCTACGACCCGAACTTCAGGTACGTGGATTTTATCATTAATCTTATGTTGATCTTCTTTGATCACTCTGGCAGGTCCACGACCGCCTCTTCTTTTAATTGCGATAGTTTATAAAATTTTTAATTAACTTTCATTTCTTTTAAGACTCGGTCTTTGAACGCTTCCATCGTCATTTCTCCCATGTCTTCACCGCCGTGTTTGCGGACAGATACCGTGCCGTTTTCAGCTTCTTTTTCGCCTACAATCAGCATGTAAGGGATTTTTTTCATTTCCGCATCACGGATTTTTTTACCCGTCTTCTCATTGCGATTGTCAATCAGCCCGCGAATATCGTCATTTTCTAAGAATTTAGAAAGTTTTTCCCCATATTCTTGATATTTCTCGCTGATTGGCAGGATGATAAAGACATCCGGTGTCAGCCAGATCGGGAAATTTCCAGCGGTGTGTTCCAGTAAAATCGCAACGAAACGCTCCATAGAACCAAACGGAGCTCGGTGAATCATCACCGGCGTATGTGACTGATTGTCTGCGCCAATATAACTTAACTCAAATCGTTCGGGTAAATTATAATCCACCTGAATCGTTCCCAATTGCCATTTCCTTCCCAAAGCATCTTTTACCATGAAATCTAGTTTTGGACCATAAAAAGCTGCTTCTCCGTATTCTACCACCGTTCTTAATCCTTTTTCAGTAGCAGCTTGCATGATAGCACTTTCTGCTTTTTCCCAATTTTCATCGGAACCGATGTATTTTTCTTTGTTCTCTGGATCGCGCAACGAAACTTGCGTAACGAAATCTTCAAATCCAAGTGAACTAAATACATAAAGGACTAAGTCGATTACATTTTTAAATTCTTCCAAAAGTTGGTCGGGTGTACAGAAAAGATGCGCATCATCCTGCGTAAATCCGCGAACACGGGTCAATCCGTGTAATTCCCCTGATTGCTCATAGCGATAAACCGTTCCAAATTCAGCATAACGTTTTGGCAAATCACGATACGACCATTGCGCTGCTTTGTAAATTTCACAATGATGCGG
>CALLXZ010000054.1 GCA_937875605.1 uncultured Moheibacter sp. | reverse complement strand
CAAATTGGGAAATTTGCTGGAATTGAAAACGTGATTATTTCCGCAACGGGTTATACAGGTTCAGGTGGATTTGAAATCTATTTTGAAAATAAAGATGCCGAAACCATGTGGAAAAACGTAATGGAAGCCGGAAAGGATTTCGGAATAGAGCCTTGTGGACTGGCGGCACGTGATACCCTTCGTTTGGAAAAAGGATATTGTCTGTACGGAAATGACATCAATGATGAAACTACTCCGTTGGAAGCAGGATTAGCTTGGATTACCAAATTGGACACAGACTTTGTTGCACGTGATATCATCTCTAAACAAAAAGAAGAAGGCGTGATCAAAAAGTTGGTTGGCTTTAAAATGGTGGAAAAAGGAATTCCAAGACATGATTATAAAATCGTGGACGAATATGAAAATACACTTGGAGTAGTGACTTCCGGAACCCAATCGCCTATTTTAAAAGAAGGAATCGGGTTAGGTTACGTAGCGATTGATTTCTCAAAACCGGGAAGTTCTATTTATATCCAAATACGAGATAAAAATATTTTAGCGGAAGTAGTAAAGCTACCATTTGTTTGATAATTAAATAATTAGAATGATTATTCAAGTTCTTTAGTTCATACTAAGGAACTTTTTTTTACCATATAGTTTAAATTAAATACTACTTTGTGTTGCATAGTACTAAAATTTAATTTAAGTTTGTCCCATAAAACGAATAAAGATGAAAGGATTTTGGTTTATAGTATGCATAGCAATTGGAGTTTCTGCCTCTGCGCAAGTAAAGTTTGAAGGGAAAGTTTCAGATGAGGTTTCGGGTAAAAGTTTGGTTTTTGCCGAATTAATCATGCAAAGTGAGGAAATGGAAGTGAACAATGTGACCGATGAAAACGGTGATTTTCTATTTGAAGATTTGACGGAAGGCTTATATAATTTTCATGTGATTTATAATTTTGATACGGTTTATTCGGAACGAATTGATTTGAAAACCGATTTAAATAAATCATTTAAAATAAAATTGGATGAGAGCATACAATTAGACGAAGCCATTGTCAAAGCCAAAGTTTTCCGGAAAAAGTCGGATCGTTTTATTTATGATGTAGCTGCTTCGCCGGTTTCGAAAGGAAATGATGCATTCCAACTTTTGAAAGAAACACCACTTGTTTCGAGTACGGACGACAAATCCCTAAAGATTTTAGGAAAGTCCAACGCTATCATCTACATAAACGGTCGCAAATCCAATATGGATACGGAAGCCATTTTGGAAATGCTTAAAAATACACAAGCCGAACAAATCCAGCGCATCGAAGTAATCACCGTTCCGGGAAGTGAGTTTAATGTGGAAGGAAACGACGGAATCATCAACATCGTGATGAAAAAAGATTCGACAGATGGTTACAATGGAAGAGTTCAGTTAAACGAATCACAGGGATATTATAATAATTTAGCAGGAAATGCCGGATTTAATTTCAGAAAAAATAAGTTGGCGGTCAATAGTAATGTTTATTTGAGTGGTTACAAAGAGCGCGAAAAATTTATTTTATCCAACGGAAACAATGAATTTCTGAGCGAGTCGGAGGGAGGTGTGATTGATCCGAATACTAATGTGGGTGGAAGTGTGAATTT
>CALLXZ010000053.1 GCA_937875605.1 uncultured Moheibacter sp. | reverse complement strand
GCCAATTTTACTGCTTCTGTATCTTTCCATTCGTCATATAATTCCAAATTCATGGAAGAAAGGCAACAAATGAAGGACTCATCTTGCCCGGAAGGAAGCATGATTTCTGAACAAAGATTACTTCCGTGAATTCTCATATTGGCATCTTTGTAAACCTGTGGCTTATTACGATTTACGTTATCAGAAAAGAAAATATAAGGCAATCCTTTTTGCTGACGTGATTCTAAAACTTTTGCCCAAACCTGACGTTTTTCGGTATCACCGTCTATCATTTCCTGCATCCAATAATCCGGAACACAAACACCTGTAAACAAATTCTGAATTGGACTTCCGATGCTTTTAATTTTGATGAATTCTTCAATATCTGCGTGATCAATATCCAAATAAGCAGCAAAAGCACCTCTTCTCACGCCTCCCTGTGAGATGGTATCCATCGCCGTATCAAACAACTTCATAAAACTTACGGCACCACTACTTTTTCCGTTATCTGTTACAGCACTTCCTCGCTCACGCAACGAACCAAAATAACCGGAAGTTCCTCCACCGATTTTGGTTTGCATGATAACTTCACCCAATTTATGGGTAATTCCCTCGATGCTGTCCGGAATGAAAACATTAAAACAAGAAATAGGCAAACCTCTTTGAGTTCCCATATTTGCCCAAATCGGAGAACTCAAACTCATCCAACCACGTTCAATCATTTCCATGAATGGCTCGATTAGTTCCGGTTTATACAAACGCTTTGCAGCAGCTGTAGCTACTCTTTCGATCGCCCCTTCTACCGTTTCGCCTTTCAAAAGGTATCCTCGGTTTAGAATTTGCTCACTTTCTTCATTTTTCCACCAGAGTTTCTCCATCATTTCCGGTTGCAAGGTAGCTTGTATAGGGAGTTCGTTGTTGTTTGCTTCCATATTGTAAAATATATTTTTATTAGAATAAATCGTTTGCAGTGATAGGTTTGTCGTGTTTGGTGTAGTCAGTCGGACGTTTTGCAAAGAAATCATCCATGCTGTTTGCAAACACTTCTTCTTCAAACCAAGCCATCGGTTTGAAATATTCAGCCGTTACATTGTAGATCGGTTTTAACCCAATTTTCTTCATGCTGTCGTCTACTCTGAATTTCATAAAATTGATCAAATCTACTTTTTTAACTGTATCAATTTCGCCTTCTATAAATATCCAATCCAAAATTCTTCCTTCAATCTCAATCGAATTCTCAACTGTTTCACGGATGTATTTCACCGTTTCCTCATCAAAGAAATCAGGGAATTCTTCACGGATTTTATTGACGATATAGATTCCGGCATTTGCATGGATTTGTTCATCAATTGAAGTCCAGGCAATGATATTACTTACGTTTTTCATATATCCTTTAAATTTGGTAAAGGATAAAATGATCCCAAATTGACTAAATAAAGAGACGTTTTCAATGAGAATGGAAAATAAAATCAGAGACACTACGTACTTCTTTCGGTCGTCAGAACGAGCATCTTTCAGCGCTTCTGAAAGGTAATCGATCCGTTCACGGATAACCGGAACGTCCAAAAGTTTTTCAAATTCGTCATTATACCCTAAAACTTCTAATAGTCTTGAATAGGCTTCTGAATGACGGAATTCACACTCGGCAAACGTACTTCCAAGTCCGTTAAACTCAGGTTTTGGAAAATGCAGGTAAATATTGCCCCAAAAAGTTTTAACTGCTACTTCAATTTGCGCAATCGCCAGCAAACTGTTTTTAATAGCTGTTCTCTCTGCTACATTCAGGTGAGAATGGAAATCCTGGGTGTCCGCTGTAAAGTCAACTTCACTGTGTACCCAAAAAGATTTGTTGATCGCTTCTGTAAATTGTAAAATGCCGGGATATTCAAACGGCTTGTAATTAATTCTTCTGTCAAAAATGGACATAGGGCAATCGGATTTTTAGTGTTACTCAAACATTTCATTGTCCAAAAAACTTCTAAAAATTAAAGTGTCGACCGTATGGATTCAATTGTAAAAACTGAATCTCTTCACATTCAAAACTTTAGTTAATTTTTAGCTGAGTGCTTTGGTATTTTCAAAATTATAATTTCCAATTTAGGTTTGGTAATGGTTTAAAGAAAAGTAATTAAAAGGTTATCAACACACTTGTAATTTTCTGAAAATCAAATAATTAATTAATGTTAATTTTAAAGCAAAATTCAGCCGTAAACCTTTAAAGCTTTTTACTGCAAAGCGTTACAAGCTGATATCTGTCATAAAAAATCCGAATACTTTGCATTGCTCAGTATTCGGATTTTTGTGAATAACTATTGTAATTTTAAATTTATCTTGCCACGTTTACGGCTCTTGTTTCGCGAATTACGGTTACACGAACTTGCCCCGGATAGGTAAGCTCATTTTGAATTTTATCTGTAATCAAAAATGACA
>CALLXZ010000052.1 GCA_937875605.1 uncultured Moheibacter sp. | reverse complement strand
CCTCGTTTTAAACGAATTGTAAAATCGGTAGAGATTTTGGGTTCGGGATATTGGAATGTTTGGAATGCCATTGACATCGGCGATTTGTATTCGACAGTAGGTTATAACGAAATCGAAGGACTTCGTTTGAGAGGCGGTGCCAGAACCTATTTCTCGCAAAACGACATGTGGCGTATGGCAGGATATATGGCGTATGGATTTAAAGACCATCAATTCAAATACGGAGCAGAAGCACGTTTTATGTTTGATAAATTTAACCGTTTTCAAATTGGGGCGGGAACCAAGCGCGATGTCGAGCAATTAGGCGTTCAGCTGACGACGTCGGACGGAATTATGACCAGAAGTTTTGCTTCCTCATCTATCATCGGACAAGGAGCAAACGACAAACTCAGCCATATAAACAAGACAAATGTTTACACTTCCATCGACCCGTGGAAAAATTTCACCATCCGGCTTGATGGAAATTATCAGACCACCAGAGCTGCAGACCCGGCTTTATTTGACATTGGTTACATAAACGAGAAAGGTTTGGAAGAAGAACATCTGATTGATACCAACGTCAGTTTATCTTTGATTGCAAGACCAGGTGCCAAATTTTCCCGTTATGGGATTGATCGTTATGAGCATACTACGCTGGCACCTACTATCATGCTTCGTTATACCAAGGGTTTCAGCGGAATGTTTAACAGCCAATTCGACTATGATAAACTCCAGTTTTATTTCAGCAAACCGATTTTAGTGGGTTCTTTTGGTCGCAGTAATGTCGTTTTTGAAGCCGGAAAAATATTTCAGGGCGTTCCGCTTTCGTTGCTAAGTGTCATTCCCGGAAATGAAAGCTACGGGCAGATTCCCGGAACCTTTTCACAGATTGATTATTATGAATTTGTAACGGATTCCTACGCAACTTTTATTTTGGATCATCATTTTAACGGATGGATTTTGAATAAGATTCCATTGATTAAAAAATTGAAAGTCAGAGAAGTAGGATTCATTCGTGCCGCTTGGGGCGATCTTTCTAACGAAAGTATAGAAATGAACCGTTCAGATGTAAATTACCTTGCGCCAAAGGATAAAATTTATTTCGAATACGGATTTGGAATTGAAAACATTGGACTTGGAAATTTCCGACCTTTCCGCATAGATTTTAACTGGAGAGGAAACTATCGTGAACTTCCGGATGCTCGAAAATTCGGCGTAACCGTTGGGATGGATTTTTCATTTTAATTGATTTTTTAAATCGATTTTTATTCAATGAATTAATTATCTTTATTCTATAATTTAACTCTAAAAATCATATTGTTATGAACGAATATTCCATCCAGTCATTCATTGAAAAAACCAAACAAAATGACGGTGAACATGATTATTTTGAATTGGAGAAACCTCAATTACTTGAGATTAATTTAAATAACCAATTTGTCTGGACAAAAGCAGGAAGCATGGTCGGCTATGTTGGAAACATAAACTTTCAACGAGAAGGAATGCTTTCCGGCGGTTTGGGAAATCTGCTGAAAAAAACATTGACAGGCGAAGGTGCAAAACTGATGAAAGCCGAAGGAACAGGAAGATTATATGTAGCGGATGGTGGTAAAAAAGTTCAGGTTTTGCATCTAAATAACGAAAGCATCTGTGTGAACGGAAACGACATTTTAGCACATGACCAAACGATAACCAACCAAATCACGATGTTAAAAAGCGTTGCCGGAATGATGTCTGGCGGATTGTTTCAGGTAAAATTGACTGGTTCGGGACACGTTGCCATTACGACGCACGGCGATCCTTTGACACTGATGGTAACACCGGAAAATCCGGTTTTCACAGACCCCAATGCAACAGTAGCATGGTCTGGAAACCTCAGTCCTGAATTGAAAACAAGTGTTTCATTCAGAAGCATTATCGGAAGAGGAAGCGGAGAAGAATTCCAAATGAAATTTTCAGGAAACGGTTGGGTTCTGATTCAGCCTTATGAGGAAGTTTATTTTCAGGATGGAAAATAAAAAAGGAAAGCCCTGTGAGAAATTAATTTAACAGGGCTTTATATAGATCTAACCCAAAGCTTGTTTCAAGTCTTCCAATAAATCTTCTATATCTTCAATTCCAACACTTAAACGAACCAAATCATCAGTAATACCCGTTTCTGCGCGTTTTTCTGCTGGAATAGAGGCATGAGTCATGGTTGTCGGATGATTGGCAAGCGACTCTACTCCACCTAAACTTTCAGCCAGCGTAAACACTTTTAAGTTTTCTAAAAATTGATCGGCATCTTTTCGTGCACCGGATTTGAAATTAAAAGAAACCATTCCACCGAAATCTTTCATTTGTCTTTTAGCCACTTCATGGTTGGGATGACTTTCTAATCCAGGATAAAAAACACTTCCGATTTTAGGATGTTTTGATAAAAACTCGGCAACTTTCCGTCCGTTCTCACAATGTCTCTGCATACGTACATGAAGGGTTTTAATTCCTCTTAAAACCAAATATGAATCCTGAGGCCCTAAAATTCCTCCACCGGCAAATAATTGGAAATGAACTTTTTCGGCTAATTCTTCATTTTTGACAATGATAGCTCCCGCCACAACGTCTGAATGTCCACCCAAATATTTGGTGGCGGAATGCATCACAATGTCCGCTCCCAAATCCAATGGATTTTGCAAATAAGGAGACGCAAACGTATTGTCAACTGCTACCAAAATATCTTTTCCCTTTACCAAATCACAAACAGCTTGAATATCTACGATTTTCATCAACGGATTGGTCGGTGTTTCAATCCAGATTAATTTCGTTTTAGAAGTTAATTTATCCAGAACATTCTGCGAATTGGTCATGTCCACGAAATGAAAATTCAGTCCGTATTTAGTATAAATCCGTGTAAACATACGATAAGAGCCTCCGTATAAATCGTCCATGGCGATGATTTCATCACCCGGATTCAACATTTTCATCACACTATCGGTTGCTGCTAAACCGGAACCAAATGCAAAACCATGCGTACCGTTTTCAATGCTCGCCAAAGCGCCTTCCAATGCAGAGCGCGTCGGGTTGGCACCACGTGAATATTCGTATCCCTGATGCACACCCGGACTGCTCTGTGCAAACGTAGAGGTCTGATAAATAGGCATCATAACCGCTCCGGTAGAAGGATCATGATGTTGATTTCCGTGAATCGTTTTCGTATTGAATTTCATTTTAATATTTCTTGTCTGTTTTGTTGGTACAAACTTACTATGTTTTTAAGATTTGTTTAAATTTGAGCGCAGAATTATTATGCGAACCTACTTATACTTCCTTATTTTGCTTTGTGGATGGGCGTTTTCTCAGGAGAACGAGCCCCAATATTCGGTAGATGTCAATTATTATTACGGAAGTATTTTACCGCATAGCGAAAAAATCCGCCATCTGATTACCCAACATCCGGAAGGAATTTTTGTTTCCGGAAACCGAAAAACGTTTGGAGAAGAAGAATGGGAATCACGCTTTAATTATCCTGAATACGGACTTACTCTTCATTATCAAAACAATAAAAATGAAACGCTCGGTGATATGTACGGTTTGTTTGCGCATTATAACTTTTATTTTCTAAAACGAAATCTCCAATTGCGGATCGGACAAGGAATTGCTTATAATACAAATCCTTATGATAAAGAAACCAATTACCGGAATTCAGCTTATGGTTCGTATTTCATGCCTTCTACTTTTTTCATGGCAAATTTTCAGAAGGAAAATATTTGGAACGGGTTGGGATTTCGGGCAGGTGCTTTTCTGATTCATCATTCCAACGGAACTATCAAAACGCCCAATACAAGCGCCAATACCATCGGGGCAAATGTAGGCGTTCACTATACAATTGATCATAAAAAAGAAAGAACTTATTTTCCGAGAAACAATCGTGATTCGACTTTTACGGAACCGATTAAGTACAACATAGCATTTCGTTCCGGCGTTCATGAAAGTCATATCATCGGCAGCGGACAATTTCCTTTTTATGTGCTTTCAGGTTATGCAGATAAACGAATTAGCCGTTCAAGCGCCTTTCAGGCTGGAGTGGACGTGTTTTTGTCGATGATGATGAAAAATGAAATCAAAATGATGGCGATTTCTTTTCCGGAAAAAGGAATCAGTCCGGAAACGGATTATAAAAGAGTGGGCGTTTTTGTAGGATATGAATTGTTTCTGAATCGTTTGTCATTTGAAGGGCAATTGGGCGGATATATTTATGATGATTATAAATCACATACCGCTCTTTATCAGCATTTAGGATTGAAATATTATTTTTATAAAAATGTATTTTTCGGGACGGGTTTGAAAACGCATTTTTCCAAAGCGGAAGCCATGGATTTTTCGTTGGGAATTCGATTATGATTTGAAAATGAATTAATTTGAAGATGAAAAAATTTCTGTTTGTTTTGGTGTCCTTTCTAATTCTGGGTTGTAATTCAGAAAATGAACCGGATTGTTTTAAAAAACAAGGCGATTTGGAAACGCAGGAAATTTCGGTGGAGGATTTTTCAAGAATTCATATTTCAGAAGGAATTGAATTGATTGTGAAACAATCGGATGAGCAGTCTGTAAAATTGACTATGGGAAAAAATCTGATAAATGATATAAAATTCGAAGTGGTTGATAACGAATTGAAAATTAGCAATTTGAATGGTTGTGAAGTATTGCGAAATACCCACGTTGCAAAAATATATGTGACCACGCCTGTTTTGGAAAAGGTATATTCCAGTTCCCAGTATTTGATTAAATCCGATGGCGTTTTGACTTTTCCGAATTTGACACTGGAATCCGGAATTATTGAGGACACACCTTCCAGTGTATTTGAAATTCAGATCGACAATGAGATTTTAAAGGTTAATGACAATGTTTCTTCGGTTTTTAAAGTTTCAGGAAATACCGATAAATTGGAAATTCATTTTTGGGGTTCAAACGGACGATTTGAAGGAGAAAATTTAAGAGCCGAAAATGTCTATGTGAACCACCGAAGCACAAACGATATGATTGTTTTTCCGGTTCAGTCTATCACCGGCGTCATCCGAAGTACGGGAAATCTGGTTTTGAAAAATGTACCGCCCATAGTGGAGGTTGAACAGCTTTATACAGGACATATTGTTTATCCTTAATCTTAAATTATGGCATTGTTTTCAAAAATTCATCTGATACTTTATGTGGAAAATCAACAAGAAAGTACTGAATTTTATTCGAATTTATTCCGTTCGGAACCGATCTTGAATGTTCCCGGTATGACGGAATTTCAGATTACGCCGGATTGTAAATTAGGACTGATGCCTAACTCAGGTATCCAAAAAATTCTAAAAGAGAATACACCAAATCCAAATTTAGGAAATGGAATTCCGCGTTGTGAATTGTATCTTTACGTCGAGGATTTAGAATTGGAATATGAAAATGCGTTGAATTGTGAAGCTAAATTAATCAGTCCGATTCAAGACCGCGATTGGGGTGACCGTGTTTGTTATTTTGCGGATAAAGACGGACATATCATTGCTTTTGCTGAACCAATTAATTCTTAAAAGATGAAAAAAATCTATTACCTCCAAACTTGTGATACTTGCAGAAGAATTTTAAAAGAATTTGATTTTTCCGGATTTGAAAAACAGGAAATTAAAACCGATTCTATCACGGTGAAACAATTGGACGAAATGAAAAACCTGAGCGGAAGTTTTGAAGCTCTTTTTTCCCGAAAAGCCAAGAAATACAAGGAAATGGGTTTGAAAGATATCGAACTAACCGAAACCGATTTCAGACAATATATTTTGAGTGACTATACTTTTTTGAAACGTCCTGTAATCATCGATGGAAATCAAATTTTCATCGGAAATGAAAAGAAAAATCTTGAAGCACTTAGACTTTATTTTTCGAAATAAATAAGTTCTGTTTTCGATTTGTTTCAGTTAAACGGAAGTTCATTGGTCACATAAAAATTAAGCAATACATTTTCATAATGGAAAGTATATTTTGCTTGTAACAATGAAGTTTTGGCGCTCAATAAGTTATTTTTAGCTGCAAAATATCCGTATGCATCTACCATTCCCTGACGGAATTTTTCTTCCGTTTTGGCAAAAGAAATTTCCTGTGCTTCTACATTTTTTTCCGACGCCTGCCAGTTTTCAAAAGCATTTTGGGTCTTGGTGTATGCATCCCTCAATGCATTATAATAAGCTTGTTTCTGTTGTTCAGCTTGCAAATTTGCTTGTTCTAATTCGATTTTTGCTTGTTGTACTGCGGTTCGGGTTTGTAATCGGTTGAAAATAGGAACATTGATGGAAAATCCTAAAAAATGATTGCGGTTGTTTCGGAACTGGTCCAAAAGCGACGCAGTCTCCATGTCCACATAAAAAGAGGAAAGAGAATAATTGGCGCTGATTCTGGGCAAATAACCGCTTTTTTGCTCTTCAATTTTCTTTTGAGCAATTTCTTTTTGGACTTCGGCCGATTTTATTTCCGGACGATTCTGAACGCCGTATTCATAAAGAGATGGAAGTTCATCTTGTAAGCCTCCAGATGTCAGGTTTTCTTCTTGTATGAACTCTGCTTCTTCCTTCAGATTCAGTAAATTCAGCAATGTCGTTTTAGAAGTCCGGAGCGCATTTTCTGCATTGATAAGCATTTGCTGTTCCGAAACTTTTTGAGCTTGAATTTCATATAAATCACTTTTGGCTTTGTTACCCAGATTGAATTCGGTTTCAATTCGGCTTAGTGTTAATTGCGTATTTTTTAATTGTTCTTCGATTAATTCGATTTGTTCTTTGTCAAACTGAACCTGATTAAATGCCTGAACAATTCGGATGATCAATTCATTTTTTTTAATTTCCCACTCATAAACGGCTTTTTCTTTTTGAAGTTTTGCCGATTTAATTTTGACAAAATTTGCCCAATTAAATAATTCCACATTGGATGAAAAACTAAACGAATTGGCACGAATATCTGAACTCACGCGGGCGTTGGTTGTCGGGTCAATCACCGAACCGAAATTGTATTGATGATCTGCATACAGATTTGCATTCGGCAATAAATTTCCATAAGCACCGGTAATTTCTTTTTGAAAAAAATCTTGGTTCAGAGCCGCTTCTTTGAGTGCCAAATCATTTTTTAAAGCATATTGAAT
>CALLXZ010000051.1 GCA_937875605.1 uncultured Moheibacter sp. | reverse complement strand
TTGTCAGCAGGATTTGGATAAATACTGATCAAATTACTGAATTCAGCATCACTCACGCCCATTAATTCCTCTACTGTCAACTCAAAACTACAAGTTGCCATATTTCCGGAACTATCCTGAACGGTAAATTCGATCGTATGAGAACCTACTCCTAATGCAGTTCCGGCTATTGGTGTCTGTGTTTGATTGGAAACGGCAGAACAATTGTCTGTAGCCGTAACGCTTCCGTTTGCCCAATAATTTGGTAAGGAATAAGTAGCGCCTTGTGCCACCTCCACTATAGCATCATCAGGACATTCGATTTCCGGATCTACACCATCATTTACAATAATATCAAACGAACAAGTTGAAGTGGTAGTTCCATCTGATACTTCAAATGTATTGGTCGTAGTCCCAACCGGGAAGGTGCTTCCGGATGGAAGTCCGGCGATTTGAGTAACAGTAGGTGAAGGTGTGAAAACGCCTTCCACTTCTATATTGTCTACCCAAACTCCAGTGCTACTAGAGGTATTGTCTGATCCCATTCTCCAACGGAACATTACATTTTGTCCGTCAAATGAAGCATTCAAATTAACATCAACTGAAACAAATCCACTTGAATTTCCTGACCAAGCTTGTCTTCCGGGTAGAGGATTTCCCCATCCGGTACTTAGCGTTGCATTATAAGCTCCGGTCGCAAAAGTTCCACCTCCTGACAATATATCGCTCCAAGTAGAACCATTATTTGTCGAATATTCCAATACAGTTCCATCAAATCCTGATTCTGTATTGTAATACAATTTGAATTTTAATTTTGCTGCATTACTGTCAATTAAAAACGAAGGTGATGTCAGAGATGTTAAAGATACGGATCCTAAGTTTGGCACAAAAGCTGAATTAGGAGTAGAAGCTGATTGAGTAGAAACCGTTCTCCAGTTATTAGTCGTTCCTGTTTGAGTGGAAGTTGTCCAATTTTCCGGTAAATTTGGAGTCGCAACTGCATCAAAATCCTCACCGTTTGCAAATGTACAAGTTGACATTCCTGCCGGAGTGGTGTAATTCACAATTGCAGAACAAGAATTACCACTTGCATCTACTTCTATATCACTTGGACAAGTAACCATCAATCCTTCCGTAACTTCAATCTGATCTGTATCAGAAGACGCAGGCGCACAAGATGTTGCTGCAACTGAATACGTAATCGTATGGATTCCTACTCCTGCAACAGTCGGGTCAAATGTATAAGTTGTTCCGTTTCCATTATCCGTTACACCAGGTCCACTGTAAACACCACCAAATGGTGTTCCGCCTGATAATCCGCTCATAACACCTACTTCGATGCAGACATCAGCAGGAGCTGTAAAAGTAGCCGTAGCAGAAGGAGTGTCAAATGCCTCTGTTCCGTCGGAACGGCTGTCAGAAGAACCCTGACTTGCACTATATCCTAATCCTCTTCGGGCAAATACATCCCAAATCAAACATTGATTTTCTCCACCGTATAATAACTGATCCGCTTCCAAAATAGCATCGCGACCATCCACAAATCCAGGACTGCATGGTTGAAGTTTTAAACCTTCTACGACTAATTGTAAAGCGATATTATTTCCACCGGTTCCATTATAAATATCCGCATCAAAACCATATTCGTCAATCAATGCCCATGTCAAATCCCAAAGCATCGCTGCCCATACACTTCCAACACCATGCGGAACTGCTTCCGTTTTGATGCTGTTATACGTATGCGGATTTACGGACATATTGGTTGAATATTTATATGTTCGAATTCCTACTCCGGTTGGACCTTGGTTAAACAAATAAGTTCCGATACCTCTTCCGTCATCACCTTCATCTCCTGCCTTCATGGTCATCATTAGTCCGAAATAATCACTCCATCCTTCACCCATTTGTTCTGTATTCCAAAGACATCCGGAATTTCCGGGACCTCCTGTTAAACGAGTTGAAATTCCATGACCATACTCATGAACAATAACTAAATTATCAAAATCTCCGTCTTTGCTTCCACATACATACATCTGCATGGTAGGATTTCCTCCGTCAGAAGGGGTTCCAAAATTTGCATTACAAGTTCCGCTTCCATCTTGTGCTTCGGCGAAAACATAGTCATTTCCTAAACCTCCGTTTCCATAATTATTTTGTTGGAAATTTCCACCTGCTTCATCGAATCCATATTCATAAAACACATCGTGGATGATATTGTTCCAGTAAAATAAGTTTGTGATAGCGGCAGATTCCCATTGATTGGCATTAGAATAATTCTGATCAAATGGGTAATCAAAAACCAACGAAGTTCCTGGATTTGGCTGAAAGCCGGGATTATTTCCATCTTCATAAGCGTTTACGTTATTCCCACGTGTAGTGGTGTATTCATTTCCCGGAGAACCATTTGTGTCATGCCATCCAAATGGAGAAGCATTTAAGTTAACAGCATTGTCTGCCGTAACAAGCGTTCTGGCTCCGAAATAGGGGCTTTCCAGTGGCATTGCAAATACATTGTAAGCTCCTGTCAACAATAAATTTGCATTGGATTTTTCAGTAGAATTCTCATGAAAATGCCACATTTCTTCTTCTCCTTCTTCATGCGTATGACCGAAACCGCAAGAGTTCACATAACTTCCTTTATTGATAATTTTTCCGGTAACAGCATTCACTCTTACTTCATACCACTGAGCGACTTGCATCGCTTCAATGGACAAATTCCAAGCCAGCTCAAGTTTTCCTTCTTCTGTTATCACATAAACCAGACTAACCGGAATATTGGATTTTGAAAAACCTCCGTTGCTGATTATCGTTTTACGGTCATTGGTAAAATCCTGTGAAATAACATTAAACGGCGCAATCGCTGTATATCCCAAATGTTCGAAAGCAGAATTTACCGCCTGCACGGGTGTAATTTGAGGTGAGGAAGCTGCATCTTTTCCTCTTTTTTCCAAACTATTCAAGAAATTACTCTTAACCGAAGACACCTTTCCTGATGACTGTAAATGAATGGAAGATTCCGTTCCGATAATTTCCAATCCGTTCAGCATTTGTCGGGTATAAATATGCTGAGCGCCACTTTGTTTGCTTGCATGAAAATCTGTAATTTCAAAAGACAAATCTCCATTTGAAAGTGTTTTACCTTTTTCGGATTGCTGGATTGCTTGGCGTACGACTGTTTCGCTCGGTCTATTTGATACCTGAGCAAAAAGTCCACATCCAATTACCAACCAACCTAAAAGGTTTAGTTTAAATAAATGTTTATTCATGGTGTTAAATAATTTTAAGATGTGCTAATTTACCTAAATATTTAACAATTTTGACAAAGATTGTTTGATATCTTTCAAAGCATACTAAATTGATAAAAAAATAAATAAATCCTGAATTAGAGAACTTTACTTCATCAAATTCAGGATTATATTTCTTTACTAAATGATTAATCTAGCTTCTTATCTTTCCTTTTTTTACAAATCTTTTGGCAATATTATTTTCGATGGCTTTAATCATTTCCAATGCAATGTCTTTTTCCGTCGCGCCCTCAATTCCTTCCAATCCGGGAGATGAATTCACTTCCAAAAGCAAAGGTCCTTTTGCCGAACGGATCATGTCGACGCCCGCCACATCCAGCCCCATCGCTTTAGCAGCCTGAATGGCCAGCCTTTTTTCTTCTTTGGTAATTTTTACAATGGATCCGGTTCCCCCTAAATGGATATTGGCTCTAAACTCGCCCGGAGGAGCTTCACGTTGCATAGCAGCCACTACTTTTCCATTGATCACAAAACAACGGAGATCTTTTCCGTTGGCTTCTTTTATAAATTCTTGAACCAGAATATTGGCATTCAGGCTTTTGAATGCATTGATTACCGATTCAGCCGCCTTTTTGGTTTCTGCCAAAACAACTCCTTTTCCTTGCGTTCCTTCTAAAAGTTTTACAATTAAAGGCGAACCGCCGACCATTTTGATCAGATCGTTAGTATCCAACGGAGAATTGGCAAAACCGGTAATTGGAATATCCAATCCGTTGTTTAACAATAATTGTAATGAATATAACTTGTCGCGCGAATGGGTGATCGCATACGAATTATTCAAAGCATAAACGCCCAATGACTCAAACTGACGTGTCAAAGCACATCCATAATATGTCATGCTGGGACGAATTCTCGGAATTACCGCATCCAACTCGTTTAACGTACGACCTCCTCTGTAATGAACTTCCGGTGTTTTTGCATCTAATTTTATATAACACTGACTGATGTTGAAAAATTCAATCTGATGTCCTAATTGTTCACCTGCTTCTATAATTCTTTGGTTGCTGTAAAGTTCCGGATTGCTAGCGAGCAATCCGATTTTCAATCCTTTTATGTTTTCGTCAGATTTAGTATAAAAACGCTCTGCCTCTTCTTTTGCCAATTGCCCAAACAAAAACCGGCTTTCCGGATCCACCATAATTTTTCCCATCATCGCTTCACGCCCCAGCAGCATTTTATAACCCATCGAATCCCGGTCTGTAAGCGAAACCTCTATTTCCCATGCCTCTTCTCCTACTTTTACAATCGTGCGGATGACATACCTTGACTCGCGGTTTCCGGTGGAACTTTTGATGATTCTCCGGTCCACTACCGGCGCTTCGCAATGAACCACTCTCTTACCGTCAAACTGCAATGGATAAACGTCAAACGAAACCCAACTCTCCGCATTCCGCTGAAACGGCTGAATGTTTACCGCATGCAAAGCCGAAGTTTTGGCACCACTGTCCACTCTTACTTTTATCGTTGGCAACCCTAAATCAGGAAGAGAAACCCACTCTTCACTTCCCGCCACCATTTTTTCATTCATTGTGAATCTTAATTTTAATACGAATATAATTGAAGTAACTTTAATTTTTGAAGTTCTACTTTAAATCTTCCTAATTTTTTGTAACATTTCGAATGAATAATTGACAAATAAAACAGTTGATTGAATTTATGAAGAAACTTATTTTTTTACTAACCATCCTGTTTGTTGCAAACCTTTCGGCTCAGAAAAAATGGAGTTTGATAGAATGTGTAGATTATGCATCTGAAAATAATCTGACCATTTTGCAAAACAAAATAAACGAAGAATTATCTGCAAATGATTTACAATACGCAAATAATCAATGGCTTCCAACTTCAAGAGGTTATTTTGACAATTCTCTGACACTGGGAACTCATAATCCTACGATCGACAAAGGCTATCAGCAATACACAAACAGCCTTGGTGTCAATTCTTCTATTACGATTTATAATGGTGGATTATTGCATTTAAATAAGGAAAAAGCTGCGCTAAATGTAAATTCGTATAAATTTCAAACCGAAACGGTAATCAATGATATTTCGCTGATGGTTGTAAATTATTATCTAAATATCGTACTGAACCGTGAGTTACTTCTAATTGCTGAGGGAAATTTAGCGGTAACTGAGCAACAGTTAGACCGTTCGCAAAAACTTTTTAACAATGGTCGAATTGCCCGTGCCGATTTAGTTCAGTCAGAAGCCAATGTTGCTCAAGAAAAAAAGAACGTTGCCGATGCTAAAATCGAAGTTGATCGTGCTCTTTTTAATCTTTCCGTTTTATTACAATTACCTGACTACAGAGAATTTGACATCGAAATGGTTTCCATTCCGGACGACATCTCGATGGGACTTTACGATTTGAATCAAGTTTTGCAAACGGCTTATGCAGAACAACCTGCCGTAAAAAAAGCAGAAGTTGATTTAGAAACAGCCGAAAAAGAAATTGAAATCGCAAAAACCGGGTTCAAACCGACTATTTCAGGAAGTTACAATCTCGGAACCAGTTATGCAGATTATTTCAACAAGGGTTTGGCAACCGATGCCTGGCTAAGTCAGTGGCATGAAAACATCACAAATGTTTTCGGAGTGAATGTAAGCATTCCGATTTTTGAAAAGTTTAACAATAAATTAAATGTTCAAAAAGCTAAAATTGGGGAATCATTAGCTCAAAATTCAGTTGAAAGACAAAAACAAACGATTAGAGAAAATGTTCAGGAAGCTTATTTCAATGCCAATTCTTCTTTTCAAGCCTACGAAGCTGCAAAAGAAAGTGTCCGGTCTTCCGAAATTTCAGCCGATTTTGCTCAGAGAAGTTTTGAAGCGGGCGTGTTGAATATTTATGATTTGAATATCTCGCGAAATAATTTGGTCATAGCAAAATCCCAAATGGTTCAAGCTAAATACAATTTTATTTTCCGACTGAAAGTGCTGGATTTCTATGCCGGAATTCCATTGACCCAAGGATTGGAGTGATTTTAT
>CALLXZ010000050.1 GCA_937875605.1 uncultured Moheibacter sp. | reverse complement strand
TTGCAAAAAATTCCGGTAAAATCCCAGACAACGCTTTCCAGCTCCTTTAATTATTTAGTAACCAAAAAAAGATTGATTATGATGACCAAACAAAGTTCAAAAATAAAAACCATCGCTTTGAAATTTTTCAGCATTCCTTTATTGGCAGTAGTGATGCTGGTTTTCAGTGAAAAAGTTTCTGCTCAAATCGAGCCCGGGAAAGGCATTTCGAAAGAATTGTTTCGTGAATACAAAAAACAGGTTCGTAAAGCAACCGTAACGGTAAAAGATGAAAACGGAAACAAGCGCAAAGAAATCGATCCTTCAAAATTGGATCAGAAATTAATGTCCGAAGTGTATGCGCAAATGTCGTCCGAACAAAAAATGAAAGTAATGCCGATTCCTTCGAAAAAACCAACAATAATTACGTTTGATGGAGCGAATAATCTAACATTGGATTTAAGCAAATTGAATACAGCTCAAATGGCTAAAATAGGGATAGATGCAGGAGATCTGGGCTTGAAAATCGCAGGAGACGTTATCTCCGGATTGGATTTAAAAGAATTGGAAAATTTGAATGTGGAGTATTTTAATTCACCGGAATGGGAAGCGCAAATCGCTAAAATCGAAAAAAATGCGGCTGAAATCGAAGCATATTATAATTCACCAGAATGGAAGAAACACATCGAAGGAATAGAAGCTAATGCTAAAAGAATAGAGGAATATTACAATTCACCTGAGTGGAAAGAACAAATCGAAAAGATTGAGAAAAATGCAAATGAAATTGAGAAATATTACAATTCTCCCGAGTGGAAGAATCACATAAAAGAAATGGAAGAAAACGCCAAAAAGTTCAATAATCCTCAAGCAATAAAATTCAGAAATGAAGCTTTTAAGTTCAGGGAAAAAGCATTTGAATTTAGAGGTATAGCTTTCAAATTTAGAGACAAAGCTTTCAAATTCAGAGGAAATGCTTTTAAATTCAGAGACGATGCATTTAAACTGCCTAAGGATTCGGAAGAAAGAAAACGTTTGATGGAAAAATATGATGCAGAGATGGAAAAATACAATTTAGAAATGAAGAATTATGATGGAGAAATGGAAAAATACGATGCTGAAATGGAGAAATATGACGAGAAAATGAGTTTGTATGACCAATCTGTAAAGAGTTCAAAAAGCGCATAAACATTATCAAAACAATTATCAAATGTCATTTCGGAATCGGGTCTCCCCTTCATCCGAAATGACATTTTTATTTTGAATCAACTCTCCCACTCTAAGAATCAATGCGGCGGATATTTTTTAAAAAGTTTTTGAACTCCTTTTTGAATATTGGATTCGAT
>CALLXZ010000049.1 GCA_937875605.1 uncultured Moheibacter sp. | reverse complement strand
GATAATTACTGATTCCCCTAATCGTCCAATTGTCATTTTTTCCGTCATTATTAGGGGAAATGAAGTTCGGAATTTCTATAATTCCAAAGGTTTTTTCAGCGGAAATGCACCCATTTGCATCTTTTACCCAAATCGTGTAATCTCCAGATTGTAAATTTGAAAATTCATTGGATGATTGCCAGAAAACTCCATTTAAGCTATATTCAAAAGGACTTTGTCCCAAACCTTTTATAGTTACGAAGCCGTTATTTGTAATTAGAATTTCGTCTATTATGGGTGGGTCAAAATGAGAAATTGTAAAGAAATTCTCAAATTCGCAGCCATCCGTATTTCTTAGAGTTACAGAATAAGTACCAACATTTTTTATGGTAATTGTTTGCTGATTTGTGGGTTGAATCAAGTCGGTTCCTGATAATCCATTCCATTGATAAGAAATATATCCGGAGCCAGCATCCGCAAGCCAGCTATCTTCTGGACATATTTTTACATCTGCTAATTCAATAATAGGAAGCGGCAATAAAACTAATTTAAACTTTACAACTTCAAAACAATTTGCAGTTTGTACGCGGGCATAAATGTCTTGAGGCGAGAAAGAAAATGGACTAGTTAGCGGATTGGTTCCAAACTCTGCTTCTGTTACGGAATTGTGATAACTTAGTACGGTAATGCTTTCTGTGTAGAGAGATTCGATTTCGGGTATTCTTTCATCTAAATGAAATATTTCTGTACCATCGCTATTTATGTCGCAAAGCCTTAGATCAGGAACTATTTGCATAGCATTTAATGTTGTAGATAATTTAATCTGAGTATAAGATATACATCCGAATTGGTTTTCCACTCTTACGTAAAGGGTTTGATTATCTGAAATATTAGTGTAAATATTTGGTAAACTGTTTTCTCCAACTTGGGCTTCTGCAGATGTTAAATGATAAGTTATTGTCAAATTTAAGTCGGAGGAAATTAAATCATTTGCATCATAAATCTCAAACAATGCAATTCCATCCCCGTCATAATCACATTTGATGAGTTCCACATTATTGTTTACATTAGGTAGTGGATGAATAGTGACCTGACGAGAGACAGGTACCGTTTCCTCATCTGTGGTTACTAAAGCCGAAACGGTATAGATTCCGGGAGAGGAATATGTGTGGGATGGCGTCATGGATGTAGAATTACTCCCATCTCCGAAATCCCATACTATATTTAAAATCTGATTATTGGCAACAATTGAGAACTCTAAAGACTCTCCTAAACAAGCTTCAGAACCTGAAATTCCACCTTCAAAAATTATAACGGCATTGAAAAAAGAAGTGATGAATGGAGGTAACCCAAATGATACATAAGAGCCGCTCGTTGCAGATGTCATTTGAATTGCATTGTATTCAAAATTGGCTGCAAGTCCTGGAAGATGCGGAGAGTGGATGACTGACAAATATTGACCAAAATAACTGATTCCTGAATAAAGTGTTGGCGAATAATAAATTTTGTTATCTAAAGCCAATTGTAAGGCACCCCTTGCTTGGAAAAGATCATTGTTATATTGAAAATCATCGAAAATTACGATTTTAGAAGCGGGTATATCTGCAGCAGATAAGTCGTATTGAGCGACTTCACCATGTGTCCATGAAGTTCCACTGTGGTAATCATATTCAAAATAAGCATACTTAGAGTCAAATGAAAATTCAAGACCGTAAGGGCTGCTGTCAGTAGATAAAACAATTTCATTTGAAACAATTCCCGTTTGGTCATCAAAATCATACAAAGCTGCATGACCATCATATGTATTGGCAAAATAATCATTTGTACCGTTCATCCCCAATTCTGAAAGTGGAAGATTACTTAAATGTGCAATTCCAATTCTTTTCCCATTTGGAGAAGCTTTTATATAACCTCTAGAGTTTACCGGATAAACTTGTGGGTCAATGTATGGTCCTATTTGCGAAATAATGGGAGTCGTATTTAGTCCCGTTGAACTTACCAAATAACTATAAAATTTATCTTCAAAATGGGTAATTACCCAGATGTCGTCATTGTTTTTATGCGCAACTGCAGTTACTTTTTCAGAAGTAAGCGGTAAAAGGTTGTTGTTCGGCGTATTTACCATTCCACCCAATCCACTGTTTAAAGTCATATCAACGAGGTAATAATGAAATCCTTCATTTAGAGTATAGCCTGGATAAGCCTGGTCATAAGCATCCACAGTAAAAATATAATACAAGTTAGGATTTCCTGGAAGTGGAACGATGATAGCTGATTGTGTACTAGATGAATCTCCTTTTAATAAAATTGTATTACCATTTGAATCGATATCATTTATTTCCAAGTGATTTCGGTTATAAACCCTTGAACCATCTGTATAAAAAAGTAAATTCCCATCTGAGTCTGAAATCGAAGCGCAACCTTCACCAGTATTCAAAGCTCCGTCATAAACAACTTGAGGAGAGCCTGTTGAAAAATCTAGTCCTGCATATACCCCAAAATACCAGTGCGCAGATTCTAATTGTGAATAGGCAAATGAACTAATAATTAAGGATGTAAAAAAAAGAATTTTTTTCTTCACGTGTTAATGATGGTATTAATTTTAGCGGAATAAATATAATCAATTATTGATTGAAAAATAATTTCTTTCTACTTTCTACTTTTAACTTTTTACTAAATCTTACCTTTGCTAAAAATTTAACCAAAATGTTAGTCGTATCTGCAATTCAGGAAAACAAAGAAAAAGTCATCGAAGGACTTAAAAAGAGAAATTTTAAACAATTGGAATTGGTTGATGAGGTAATCAATGTGGATGAACTTCGCCGGAAAACCCAATTTGAATTAGACAATGTTTTAGCAGAATCCAACAGACTTTCGAAGGAAATCGGTCAATTATTTCAACAAGGAAAAGCTGATGAAGCCAACTCTTTAAAGGAAAAAACGGCAGAGCAGAAAGTTCAAATAAAGGAATTGCAGGATTTATTAGCTAAATATGAGGAGAGTTTGAAGTCAATTCTTTATCAAATTCCAAATATTCCTAACGAAAAAGTAGTAGCGGGTGTGAGTGCAGATGATAACGAAATCATTTTTACCAATGGAGAAGCTACGCCAAAACCAGACGCCGTTCCTCATTGGGATTTGGCTAAAAAATTCAATTTGATTGATTTTGAATTGGGCGTGAAAATTACAGGCGCAGGATTCCCGGTTTACATAGGAAAAGGAGCGAGGTTGCAACGTGCTTTGATTCAATATTTCTTAGATAAAAATACCGAAGCGGGTTACACCGAAATCATTCCGCCGTTTGTGGTGAATGAAGCTTCTGGTTATGGAACAGGGCAATTGCCGGACAAAGAAGGGCAGATGTATTATATAAATGAAGACAATTTATATCTGATTCCAACATCCGAAGTTCCGGTAACCAATATTTACCGTGATGAATTGCTGAACGAATCTCAATTACCGGTTACGATGACGTCATATTCACCTTGTTTCCGTCGTGAAGCTGGAAGTTACGGAAAGGACGTTCGTGGTTTGAACCGTTTGCATCAATTTGAAAAAGTGGAGATTGTCCGAATTGAAAAACCGGAAAATTCGTATACCGCTTTGGAAGAAATGGTCAATCACGTAAAAGGATTGTTGGAAGATTTGGAATTGCCGTATAGAATTTTACGTTTATGTGGTGGTGATACGGGATTTGCGTCTGCGATGACCTATGATTTTGAAGTATTTTCTGCCGCACAGGAAAAATGGTTGGAAGTCAGTTCAGTTTCTAACTTTGAAACCTTTCAGGCAAATCGTTTGAAACTTAGATTTAAAAATAATGAGGGTAAAAATGAATTTTGTCACACCTTAAACGGAAGTGCTTTGGCGTTACCAAGAATTATGGCTTGTATTTTGGAAAATCACCAGCAAGCAGATGGTTCTGTAAGAATTCCGGAAAAAATCAAAAGTTATACAGGATTTGATTTGATTAAGTAAAATTATAAAACAAGAAAGGGAACCTGAAAAGTTCCCTTTTTGATTCATCAATCTTTCAACTGATAAGTGTTTTGAATTATTGGTTTCAATAACTCAAAGATTGGTTGGTTGGTTAATTTGTAAACAGGAATTAGTTGGTTGTTAGGTTTGGTAAGGTTGGTTGTTGCAAAATCGACCAAGTTATTTCGAAGCATCCAATGCGAAATGGTTTGAATACCTTCAGCATCATCCTGAAGCAACGAGGTAAGTGCGATCTTAAAAAAACAACCGGCAGACTTTAGCTCAAAAAATTGAGCCAAGTCATGACGGAAATTCGGTTGTCTTTCGGGTTGGGTTAGGATAGGGGAATACCCGCATTTGCGTATTTCGCCGATTCTATCTTTCCATTCAGTAATGGTTCCGGATGACGGTAAGGTCACAAAGATCCATTTCTTCTGAAGGGTGAAAAGTTTTCCTCCTTTTATCAAATTGGAAAAATTATCATCTAAAACATACTCGGCACAATAGGTTAGGTTAATATTTAGGCGTTGGCTGTTATAGTTAGCTAAATTCTTCAGTTTTTCAAATTCTGCCAGATATTTCAAGATTAGGGTTTCAGTATGGTCACTGGATACAGGAAATGTACAAACGACATTCTGAATGCCTAATTTTTTATAGGCTTTCAGCAAATCAAGCGATTCTTCAATGGAGATTGAGCCATTGTTTAATCCTGATAATAAGTCCCGATTTATTTCTAAAAACTCATCTGAAAAGATCTCAGATAAAAGAGATGAATCATCGGCTTTCTTTTTATAAAGGTTAAACAAATTTGTAAGCATCAAAGTATTCATTGTTTCTAAACTAATTTTGCTTTCATCTTTTTGACACGGGTTACTTAATAAGGTCACATGTTTTTTTCATTATTTTTAAAAATATAATCATAGTTACCTCATATTCAAGTATTTAATTTTTATATTTTTTTTTTTGAAAATGATTTGTTTGTTTTCCATTTAGTAGAAGAGAAAGAGGAAGGGAATAAGTCGATTTTCCATGATAATGAATTTTTATTTGGAAGAAAGTTTTCGTCCACAAGAGTAACAAAGTAGTGTCTCTCTTAAAATCTATGGAAAAGTCCAGAATTCTCGAGAGAAACTTTGTCTGGAGTGATTGATATACGCTACTGAAAATAAAAAAAGAGAATCAAAAATTGATTCTCTTTTGTAGTAGCGGGAACAGGACTCGAACCTGTGACCTTCGGGTTATGAGCCCGACGAG
>CALLXZ010000048.1 GCA_937875605.1 uncultured Moheibacter sp. | reverse complement strand
GAAAATTTTTAATGAAACAATGTTGCATTAATTAAATTCATTCGTATTATTGCAATAAAATTGCATTAATGAAAATAATAAAAAATAAGTCCTTTGACGTCTTAGGGATTTCCTCTGCAGGAATTTGCCTCATTCATTGTTTGATTTTCCCACTGTTGACAGTAATTCCTTTAGGATTAAGTCATAACCATTACATTGATTTGATATTCGCTTTGATTGGATTGTACGCCATCCTGAGAATCAAAAATCTGCATCAAAACAAATCTGTAAAGTACATTCTATGGGTTTCGATTTCCCTGATTCTCTTGTCTGTTTTATTGGATATGTTATTTCATTTCCATTCGCCTTTGATTTATATAGGCGCGATAGGATTGATTATAGGACACATTTTAAATTTTAAAAACCATAAATAATTATTAAATGAAAAAAAACATTTTTACATCTTTGGTATTGGCTTTTGCAGTTTCGGCATTTTCGCAGGAAGTAATTCAAAACTTTAATCCTGAGGAAATTACACCAATAGCTGAATCATATCCTGACGGAAGTGGTTACATGACCGGTCACAATGATTACGGTGATGAAGAATTTGCAGAAAAATACATCATTGACGGAACTGGAACAGTTCACGGAATTATCGCAATTCACACAGGAGAAGAAGGAACTTCTACGCTAAATGCTTCATATAGAATCTATAATGTTGCGGCAAGTGGTTATCCAAATTCACCTTTAGCAAACAAAAATATTCCTTATAATGACATTCCGGTAGATGAAAATCCATTTACGGTCAATTTTGACAATCCGATAGAAGTTTCAGGAGAATTTTTCGCGTCATTTCGTTTGGGAGATTATGTGCATGGAAATTTAGGAACCAAGCTAATCGCAATTACACATGCTCCCGATGGAACGAGAGAAGAATCAGATTTTGAAATTTTTGGCAGAAATGTAATTCGTTGGCACAGTCATGGTGCGACCGTTTGGAAAGATTACAGAACCGAAAATTTTTCAGATTACAATCCTGCAATTCACTTTTCGTTGTTTCCATTGATTGAATTGGAATCGATGTCAAATGTTGATTTGCACGGAAAGGGAAAAATAGGTTCAGTTTATCCAAATCCTTCTTTTGACGGCGAATTCAATGTTCAGATTTCAAGTAATTCAGCTGGGAATGCTTTGTTTCAGTTGTATGATTTGACCGGAAAATTAATCAAAGAGAAAAATTTTGAAGTAAATTCAATTCAAAACAATTACAAATTCTCTTCAGGTCAAACTGTATCAGGAATTTATGTTTTA
>CALLXZ010000047.1 GCA_937875605.1 uncultured Moheibacter sp. | reverse complement strand
ATTCAAAACAAAAAACCGCTGAATCCGCATCAGTTTGATTATTCCAAATGGTTGGGCAGACAGAATATCCATTACACTATTTTTTCGGATACCGTTTATTGGAAAGAAAAAACGGGAAATTCCATTGCCTCGAAAACTTCTCAATACAAACGAAAAGCGCACCGGCAATTACAGGAAAATGGTTATACCAAATCATCAGCCGACCTCATCGGTGCTATGCTTCTCGGCGACCGGACGGAAATGGATGCCCAAACGGAAGAAAATTACCGGAAAACGGGCGTAGTCCACATCCTTTCGATTTCGGGACTTCATGTGATGATGGTTTATTCGATTTTTATGATTCTTCTCTATCCACTGATTTATCTGCGTAACGGAAAAATTATTCGGATTCTTTTGAGTTTGGTTTTGATATGGAGTTTTGTGATTTTTGTGGGGTTTCAACCGCCGGTTTTACGTTCGGCTGTAATGATTTCGGTATATTATATCACGATTAGTTTCCATCGAAAACCCAATGTTTATCACACATTGGCGGTTTCTGCTTTTATTTTGCTTTTTATCAATCCCAATTTTTTGTTTGATGTAGGATTCCAATTGAGTTTTTCGGCGGTATTTTTCATCGTTTATCTGCATCCGATTTACCAGAAAACATTTCGTCCGAAATCCAAATTATCCAAAACAATAGTCGGTTTTATCGGGACAAGTATTTCGGCACAATTGGGCACTTTTCCCTTTACAGCACTTTATTTTCATCAGACTTCCGGGCTTTTTCTCGCCGGAAATCTGGTTATGATTGCCGCTTCCTATTTTATGATGGCGGGCGGAGCGATTTCCATGATTTTGCTGGAAATGAATATGAGTTTTTCTATTTGGATTCAAGTTTTCAATGGATTTATCGAATTCTGCAATTCATACATTGCTTGGCTTTCCGGTTTTGATACATTGGTTTTTGAAAATATTTCGTTTGATGGATGGGAATCTTTTTTGATTTTGTGCGGAATTATTTGGTTAAAATTCATTTGGACACAACCTAATTTTAAACGAATTCTAATCGGTTTCGGAATTATTTTTTTGTTTCAAATTCATCAAATTCAAACTGATTACAAAACGTCCCGCACAAAAGAATTGATTGTATTTCATCAGACCCGGAATTCAATCATCGGCATACGAAACGGAAGAGAATTGGATGTTTATATTCAGAATATTTCGGATTCGACCACCGTGAATCAATATATTCTGCGTCCGTATATGTTGAAAGAAGGAATTGAAAAATTTCAATTAAAAGAGATGGATTCGGTTTTTCATACGCATTATTTCAAATCAGAAAATTCTCTTTATTTCGAAGGAATTCATCTGTTTATTCATTCGGAGAATTCAAAACCAATTTCTCTAAATGCCGATTATATTTTGGTTCAGAATAATTCCGATTTGGTGCTGGATTCCATTGATCCAAAAACCCAGATTATAGTGGATGGAAGTAATTATCCCAATCATTTAAACGAATCAGAAATTGAAATTTGGAAAACCCGAAATCAGGGTGCTAAAATCATTGAACGGAAGTAAGATTTTCGATCAATTTATCTTTTGCCATAAATCCCAAAAGCAGTCTTTCCAGCTTTCCGGAATTATTAATCACCGCATACGCAGGATAGGACAACTTTCCTCTCAAAGAAAAATACGCAAACGAATTTACGCCTCGTCCTCCTGTTTGGGGTTTTACGTATTTATAGGTTTTTCCACGAAATTTCACTTCATTTTTAAATTCTGCATCAAATTTTACCGGAATGTAATTCTCGTTTATATGTTTCACCACTTCGAATTCTTTGAAGGTGGAAGCGTCCATTTTTTTGCACCATCCGCACCAATCTGTATAAAAATCAATGAACAGTGGTTTTTCCGGTGATTTTTTCATTTCGGCTTCCGCCTGTTCCAGCGACAGCCAATTGATATCCTGAGCGGACAGTGTAACGGAAAGAAAAGCAAAACAACTTAAAAGAATATTTTTCATTTGAAAATCAAGGAATTATAAAGAAAGACAAATTTACAAATTATTTGATTCCGTGCATTAGTTTTTT
>CALLXZ010000046.1 GCA_937875605.1 uncultured Moheibacter sp. | reverse complement strand
GAACTTAAAACAATTGCTGAAGTTTTGATGAGCATTTTTAACGGACAATGGCGATTTTGGTTTGTTTGGTTTGGGAAGCATCCTGATTGGTCATTAAAACCAGATAAATACCGGAAGCGACTAACTTTCCATTCATATTTTTAGTATTCCACTTGGCAACGCCACCCGACGCTTTTGTTTTAAAAACTAAATTTCCTACCACATCGACGATCCTGACATCTGCGTCATTTGGTAAACCTTTTATGGTCACATCTCCTGTAAAACCAGGTCGAACCGGATTAGGATAGGAATAAACATCTCCAAAAGAATCTCCTGCATTTACAGCATCACTTCGATACGAAACTACGCCTTTATCAGTCGCAAAGTATACCACACCTGTCGTTGACTCTACTTTTAACTTATAGACTGTATTGGAAGGTAAAGGAGAGTTTTCTGCAGTGAAATGATGAATGGTTTGTGTTCCATCTTCTGAAAAGCAATAAGCACCTCCTGTATCAGTTGCTACCCATTTTTGATTTGCTCCGTCCACTTGTATATCTGTTATCGAAACATCTGTCAGAAGAGCTTCCGGGATTCCTGCTTGCTCAATAATAATAGGCTCAGCCTGAAAAGATCCGGACTGAACAGCTTCTATCGGATTGTACAAAACTCTTAATCCTAAAATAGTTCCAATCCATAAAACGCCGTCTTTATCAATTGCTGCGGATAGAACTTCACTTGAAGGAAGGTTTCCGGTTTCCGGAGAGGAATTTATAGTATAAACGGTCTGCATATCTGTTACTTTCAAACCACTGTTTTCGCGAGGGAGAGGTAAAAAGCCAAATCCTTGATATACGATAGGTTTACGTGCGCCAGCATTTGGAGCGGATGCTAATAAATCTATTGATTCCCAATTACCTCCTGCCGTTTTTCTGATCATGTAGGTTTTAAAACCAGGTTCAACGACCGTTTGCCCAATCCATAAATTACCTTCTTCATCCATATAGCTTCCCCCAATTCTTTCTCTAAACTTTATTCCACTATTTTCAGAATTATAATGTTCGACCATTTGGCCGTTTTTGAATTTAAACATTCCTATATGTGTGGATTCTCCAGATCCCCACGAGATATGTTCAAACCAAGAAGAAACATATATTTCCGTTGAATCATTTGGATTTACTTCTATGTCCACAATGTCTTTTGCGCCCAACATTTCCTCAGACGTATTATGAATCCACTTAGATCCATTAAAATGAGAAAAACCGTCAGCGTTTTGTAAGGGAGCGTTATTGTCTAAAATTTCTCCCGGAGCAATCCAAATTTGATTTCCAAAAGCATTTACAGAATAGGATTTGTTGTTATAAGGACCATCGGGTTTTATTTCATTCATCCCATTGATTAACCCAAACAAGGAAGAACCGCCATAGGTCGTAT
>CALLXZ010000045.1 GCA_937875605.1 uncultured Moheibacter sp. | reverse complement strand
ACGATTTATTATTATCGTCCGGTCATTCAAAAAGGCTTTGATTTGGCACATTTGAAAGATATCGGATTTCATTATTCAAAAATTGATTACATAGATGCTGTATTAACTGCTATTTTCTTAATCGGAATGTGGCTGATGGCAAGAAGAAAATTGGAAAACTGGATTTTCTGGATCATAGGAGATTTCATTGCGATCGGTTTGTTTCTGGAAAAAGGATATACCATCACAGCCATTCAATATGTGATTTTTACGGTTTTAGCGATTATTGCTTATTTCGAATGGAGAAAAAGTTTAGCGAGGTAGAATTTATTTTTTACTAACTTTAATTCGAAAACCTAAAATACTAACCAAAATGTCGTACCAACAAAAATCCATCAAAAACTGGGCGGAAGATGACCGTCCGCGTGAGAAATTATCATTGAAAGGACAGCGGGCACTTTCGGATTCTGAATTGCTGGCGATCATCATGGGAAGCGGCTCCCGAAGCGAATCAGCGGTAGAATTGGCAAAAAGGATTTTGGATTCGGTGGACAATAATTGGAACAATCTATCGCGATTATCCGTTCAGGATCTCTGTAAATTCAAAGGAATTGGCGAAGCAAAAGCCATCAGTATCATAACGGCATTGGAAATCGGAAGACGAAAAGCCGCACAGGAAATTCCCGAAAAAACGAAAATTAAGGGCAGTACTGATATTTTTAGGATCATGGAAGGTTTAATGGGCGATTTAAATGTGGAAGAATTCTGGGTTTTATACCTGAATCAGGGAAATTTTGTGATACGGAAAGAACAAATTAGCCGAGGCGGCATCAATCAAACTTCCGTTGATGTAAGGGTTATTATGAAATCTGCGTTAGAGGTTTTTGCAACCGGAATTATTTTGGTGCATAATCATCCCTCCGGAAATCTGAATCCGAGCAGTTCCGACTATAAATTGACTGCGATGATCCAGGAAGCCGCGAAGACTTTGGACATTGAAGTGCTGGATCATTTGATTATTGCACAAAAAGCGTATTTTAGCTTCGCCGACGAAGGGAAACTTTGACGGAAAATATCAAGTTATTAAGCAGAAATGATGCAGAAAATTCTGATTTTTACGGAGAAAATTACACCGCGTATTCACTATATTTTTGATTTTGTGCTGCGCGAATTTTCCGGTTTGGATTTTGAATTAACGACCAATATTCAGTTTTTCGAAGCTACCACACTTCCCAAAATCAATTATTCCAACCAAATTACTCCAAATTCCATTCAACTAAAACCCGACTCAATTTTATCGAATTCCGGTATTTCTGATTCAATTCAGTTTGAGGAATTAAATCCCATTGGGAAATTGTTTTATACCTTGACACGTTACGAGGAATATCTTCCTTTTGAATCTGATCATCACGGAAGATTTCAGGGAAAAGGCAGGGCGATAAAAACGCCATTTGTGGATCAATGGATTTTGGATTTTCAACAAGAACTAAAAAGGAACTATCCGCATTTGGAATTCAAAGATCGTAAGTTTGAATTGGTTTTGACCTGTGATGTGGATCAAGTTTGGAAATATAAAAACAAAGGATTTAAAAGAATTTTGGGTGCGTATGTGAGAGATGTAATCCGATTGGATTTTAAAGAATTGGCGAAGCGCAAACGAATTATTTTCAATAAAGAAAAAGATCCTTTTGATACGTTTGAGTTGTTTAAAAATTTGCGAAACAGGTATAAAAACAAGGTAGTTTTCTTTTGGTTGATGGCGGATTATGATCGATTTGATAAAAATAATCCAACTGAAAACCGATATTTCAAAGAGAAAATTAAGGAAATTAGTGAATGGGCAGAATTTGGAATTCATCCATCTTACGCTTCGAATTCAAATCCGGAAAAACTTAAAAAAGAAATCAGAAGACTTGAAAATGTTTTGGGCGAAAAAGTTTTGAAATCGCGACAACATTATATCAAGTTAACTTTTCCGGAAACCTATCAAAGATTGATTCAGGAAGGAATCAAAGAGGATTATACCATGGCTTATGCAGACGAAACGGGATTTCGTGCGGGAACTTGCACTCCTTTTTTCTGGTATGATTTAGAAGCGGAAAAACAGACTGATTTGAAAATTCATCCGTTTTCTGTGATGGATGTTTCGATGCGGAATTATATGAAATTATCCATCGAAGAATCGATCGAAGAAGTCCAAAGATTAAAGGGTGAAATCCAAAAAGTAAACGGACAGATGGTCGTTCTTTTTCATAATTCTAACTTCCATGAAGATTGGGAAGGTTGGGGGAAAGTAATGGAAAGTTTGGTTTAAGTTTCTATTTTTGCTTCATGTCCCAACTCCGTAAAATAAAACGCAAAGATTTAGATGTAGATAAATATTCGAAAGCCTTAAACGATGCTTTGAATTACAGGATTTATGC
>CALLXZ010000044.1 GCA_937875605.1 uncultured Moheibacter sp. | reverse complement strand
CTTTAATTCCGGCATCGTAAATTTTCCGGAATACCTGCTGGATATTTTTTTTAGGTGGGTCGTAAAATACCGTAAATCCTAAAAAGTCAAAATTGAAATCCTGCTGTTTTTCGGGAAAATTGTTTCCCTTAAAATAACATTTGGCAACGCCTAATATCCGGTAACCTTGTTTGCCAAAATCACTAATATGCTGACGCAGTTTATCTTTTTCGTGTTCCGAAAGATTGGAAACAGCAAGAATGGCTTCGGGAGCACCTTTGGCTGCCACTATTCTTTCGCCTGAATGGTTTTCAAAAAGATGCGTCATCATCGGAGGCTTACCGTCCAACGGATATTCGTGCACCATTTGAAAATCTTTCCGTCGGTCATTCGGTTGAGCTTGCTCATAAATCTGATGCAGTGTTTTTTCCATCGGGTCAAACGGAACGGGTTCACTGCTCCACATCGCAAACTCAATGAGTTCGGAAAGTTCGGGTGCATTGAAACGTTCTTCGTCAAAAACCTGATTGGATTTGTAATCGAAAAGGGCTTTCAGCCGCATGGAGTTTTCAGTAATTGTTCCGGTTTTATCTGTACAAATTACAGTAGTGCTTCCCAGTGTTTCTACCACGCTGCTTCGCTTGATTATTATACCTTCACGCATTAGTTTCCACGCTCCCAATGCCATAAACGTAGTGAAAGCCACGGGAATTTCTTCCGGTAAAATGGACATTGCCAAAGTCAGCCCGACCAATAGACTTTCTATAATATTCCGTGATTGCCAGAAACTGTATGCCCAAACCATCAGAAAAACCACTATTCCAATAACTGCCATCCATTTTACAAATTTGGTAATCTGGATTTGCAGTGGTGAACGCTCTTCTTTAATCTCCTGAATGGATTTCCCGATTTTTCCCAGCTTCGTTTCTGAACCGATTTTTTCAACTTTAAAAACCGCCAGTCCTGAAACTGTCAAAGTACCGCTATATATTTTTCTGTCTTCGGTATCCTGATTTTTAAACACCGAAAAACTTTCTCCTGTAAGAGAGGCTTCATTTAC
>CALLXZ010000043.1 GCA_937875605.1 uncultured Moheibacter sp. | reverse complement strand
ATATCTGGCGGTTGGATTCAATAAAAGTAACGGATTTGAAATCCAGTAAAGATTGTGCTGATTTTCTGGCTGAAAACGGATTTGTTTTGGTCGGATGGGACATCGAATGGAAATGTACAAACGAAAACAAATTGAAAGAAACCAGCGATGAAATGTTGAGTTTAATTGATTCCGCTTATTCAAAAAACCTTATGCAGACCGAAAATCATTTGGTACTATTGACACATGACCAATATTTTCGTGATTCTCTGAGCATCGTCGAATTGGATAAATTTCTTCAAACACTAAAAAAACGGGAAGACATCGTCATCCGAAAAATCAAAGATTATCCGGGAATCGGAACGGAAGTTCAATAATTCTAAATTTTAAGTTCCACAAAAAGTCATGTATTCCGAATCAAATTCTCTTGGAGAATAAAGAAATTCTCTACTTTCCGAATGGAATTCATAAGGGGATTTTAAAAGATTTAAATAGTTATTGAATGGGGAGAAATCCCCATTTACGGCTTTATCCAAGACTTCTTCCACCTGAAAATTACGAGGAACGAAAACCGGATTATTTTTGTCCATCAACGCAAATGCAGATGCCTTCCCTCCTTCTTGGTTTTGGATACGGTGTTGCCATTTCGATTTCCATGCATCAAACTTTTCATCGAGAAAAAACTGATTTTCATCGATAATTTCAGGAATTCGTAGAAATGTAAAGGTGTTGGTATAATCTTTTTGATGAATTTCCATCAACTGTAAAATTTCTTCTGCCAAAGCATCATCTCCTTTCTGGGGTTTTAGAATTCCCAACTTTGAAAACAACATTTTGTTCCATTTATGGGTAAATTTCTCATCAAATTCATGGATTTTTCCGGTGGCAATTTCAATTGCTTTTTTCTCATCCGAATTAATCAAAGGAATGAGAGTTTCCGCAAATCGAGCCAAATTCCATTTTATAATATTAGGTTGATTTCCAAATGAATATCTTCCTTTTGTATCAATCGAACTAAAAACCGTATCCGGATTGTAAACACCCATAAAAGCACAAGGTCCATAATCAAAAGTTTCGCCCCCCACAGAAGTATTGTCGGTATTCATCACGCCGTGAATGAATCCGACGCGCATCCAGTTCATAATCAAATCCATCTGCAGATCCATTACTTTTTCTAGCAAAGCCAAAGCTGAATTTTCCTTCTCTTTCAATTCCGGAAAATGACGGCCGATGGTGTAATTCATCAATTTTTTTACATGGTCAATTCCTCCGTAATAACGAGCAAATTCAAAGGTTCCTACGCGAATGTGACTGCTCATGACTCGTGTTAAAATTCCTCCATCTTGCGTTGTTTCTCTGAAAATTTTTTCACCTGACTTTACGACCGAAAGACTTCGGGAAGTTGGAATTCCGAGATGATAAATGGCTTCGCTCATTAAATATTCGCGCAACATAGATTTCAGTGTAGCTTTTCCATCACCCCGACGTGAAAAGGGAGTTTGTCCGCTTCCTTTCAGCTGAATATCGAAACGTTTTCCGGAATTCGTTAAATGTTCCCCCAGCAAAACCGCACGACCATCTCCCAACATTGTAAAATGAC
>CALLXZ010000042.1 GCA_937875605.1 uncultured Moheibacter sp. | reverse complement strand
TATAACATTCATGCGCTGGAAGTCTATCCGCATTACATTCAAACCTTAATTTTAAACGAGGATTTTGCGGAAGCAGAGAAATTAATAGATTTCGCTATGACGGTAAAAGGAATGGATAAAGTAACGATTCTTTTGAAAAAAGTCTGGATGAAAGAGGTTTTGCGCGATTTTAAAATGGCAAAAGAAATTCTGAAAGAAATCAAATTGATGAATTGTCACGATGGCAATAATTTGATTTTAGAGGAATTTCATAAACGAATTAATTCCAAAATAGAAAAGAAAAAAAGGAAGAAATCCAAGTAAAAGAAAATCCCAAAGACCCATGTTTTTGGGATTTTTTGTTGTATTAATTGCTTAATTTTGAATAGAAAAAATCAAAAATTGAAACTCAAAAAAATTCATCATATCGCTATTATTTGTTCAGACTATGAAGTTTCGAAAAGATTTTATACCGAAATTTTGGGATTGGAAATCATACGTGAAGTTTTCAGAAAAGAACGAAATTCTTATAAGTTGGACTTAGCGTTAAATGGAAATTATATCATCGAATTATTTTCATTTCCAAATCCTCCTTCTCGCCCATCTGAACCTGAAGCAACAGGACTTCGTCATTTGGCATTTGAAGTGGATAATTTAGAAAATTCAATTGAAGAATTAAATGCTAAAAACATAAAAACGGAACCTATCCGAATCGATGAATTTACCGGAAAACGATTTAGTTTTTTTACAGATCCGGATGGATTGCCTTTAGAATTATATGAAATTTAAAGTTCGTTTAGCCAAGTAAAACATCCAAACTCATCATCACCACAAAACCGAGCACAAATCCAAGCGTCGCAATATCCGTGTTACCGCTTTGTTGGGTTTCCGGTACGACTTCTTCAATCACCACATAAATCATCGCTGCCGCTGCAAAAGCCAGTGCATACGGTAAAATAGGTGTAAAAAAAGTCACAGCAACCGCTCCCAAAACCCCAAAAACAGGCTCTACCACAGCCGAAGCCTGTCCATACATAAAACTTTTCCGGCGGGAAAGCCCCATTCGTCGGAGCGGCATTGCTACAGCGATTCCTTCCGGGAAATTCTGAATTCCGATTCCGATTGCCAATGTCAAAGCACCCGCAATCGTCGCTTCCGGAATTCCCGCTGCGACTCCGCCAAATAAAACACCCACCGCCAAACCTTCGGGAATATTATGCAACGTAATCGCTAAAGTCAATAAAGTCGTTCGTTGCCAAGGCGTTTTTACACCTTCTGTTTCTTTGAAATTGATATGGAGATGCGGAAGAATTTTATCCAAACTAAATAAAAACAAAGCTCCCAAAATAAATCCAATCGCCACCGGAACAATCTTCATCACGCCTTCTCCCGTACTCATTTCGATTGCCGGAGCGAGCAAACTCCAGTAACTCGCCGCTATCATCACACCACCCGTAAATCCCAACATTCCATCCAAAACCATTTGGTTCATATTTTTAAAGAAAAATACAAAAGCAGCACCCAAGGCTGTCATACCCCAAGTAAAAAGCGTAGCATACAAAGCCGCCCAAATAGGATCAATACTTTCGAAATAAGTTAGAACCGAATCAAACATAGTAAATAGGAAAAGACAAATTTACAAAAAGTTAGAATAGACTAACAATTTATTTTAATTATTTTTTAATCCGAATTTATATACAGAATGTTTAGCTTTGGTTTTTAAACGAATGAATTATGAGCAAAGCAGCATCGGAATTAGTTTTAAATCCAGACGGAAGTGTTTATCATTGTAATATTTTACCGGAACAATTAGCCGATTTGGTGATTACAGTCGGCGACCCTGACCGTGTCGAAAAAGTTTCGAAATATTTTGATGAAATCGAATTTAAAACCCAAAAAAGAGAAATCGTCACCCATACAGGAAGTCTTAATGGAAAAAGGATTACCGTGATTTCGACCGGAATGGGAACGGACAATATCGACATTGTACTAAGTGAATTGGATGCACTTGCCAATATCGATTTGAAAACCGGCGAAATAAAAGATGATTTAAAGGAATTAAAATTTGTACGATTAGGAACTTCGGGTGCTTTGCACAAAGACATTCCGGTGGATAGTTATGTATTGAGTTCGCATGGATTGGGACTGGACGGATTGTTGCATTTTTATGAAGATTCGCTGATGGTACGTGATCTGGATATGGAAGAAGCTTTTTATGAACATTCCGAGTGGGACGATGCCAAAGCTGTTCCCTATATCGTAAAAGGCTCAGATTCTTTGCATGAAATTTTGAGTTCAGACCAAACAAAATCGGGAATCACAGCGACAGCTTGTGGTTTTTATGGTCCGCAAGGGCGTTTCTTACGATTACGTCCCAATCCCTTTGACATCAATGAAAAATTAGCAGGATTTGAATACCGCGGACACCGAATTACCAACTTCGAAATGGAAACTTCTGCTATCTACGGTCTTTCTCAAATGATGGGGCATGAAGCTCTTTCACTGAATTGTATCGTTGCCAATCGGGCTTTGGGCGAATTCAGTAAAGATTCCTATGCGACGATTGATAAAATGATTCAGTATGCGTTGGAAAAGTTAACGAATTAACTCAAAGACGAATAAAAATCTTCGATGATTTCCAGTTCTGTACGGAAAGTCTGTATTTTGTCCGCAAATTTCTCCAGCAAATCCTGTTGTAGATTTTTGGAGAAATTCTCTTTGTAATCCTCTAATTCTTCCGGCGAATGACAGCTATATTGTGCTGAATAATTTTGATGACCTTCTTCTTTATGGGAAATCAGTTTGGAAAAACGACAAGAAATAAATTTCCCCGTATTCAATACTTGCGGAATATGCGTTTTTTGCATCCATTCTTTCCATTCGCTTTCTATCGATTCCTCCACACTTATTGTAACGCTGTAAATGATCATATTATCTGTAAATTGTTTAGCGAAGATAGACAAATTTAAAATTGAGTTGTACTTTTTAAGCAGAGCGTTTTGAGTTGATACTTTCTATTTTTTAGCTTCTACTTTCTACTTAAAATTCCTACATTAGCTTTTTATTCAAATTTTAAATAATAATGGACGAAACGCAAAGGTTTATAGACCAAAACAAAGACCGATTTCTAAACGAATTGATTGAACTATTAAAAATACCATCTGTCAGTGCAGATCCGGCTTATAACCAAGATGTTCTCAACACAGCCGAAAAAGTAGCCGAATATTTAAAAGCTGCCGGAGCCGACAATGTGGAAGTCTGCGAAACCAAAGGATATCCGGTGGTTTACGGAGAAAAATTAATCAACCCCAACTTACCAACTATTTTAGTCTATGGTCATTATGATGTTCAACCACCTGACCCTATTGATTTATGGGAATCCGGACCTTTTGAGCCCGTGATTAAAAAGACAGAAATTCATCCGGAAGGAGCGATTTTCGCACGTGGTTCGGCAGATGATAAAGGACAGGTTTATATGCACGTGAAAGCTTTTGAAGCCATGAACCATGCCGGAGAACTTCCGTGTAATGTCAAATTTATGATCGAAGGTGAAGAAGAAATCGGTTCTGCTTCTTTGGGCGATTTCGTTCGTGAAAACAAAGAAAAACTAAAAAACGACATCATTCTTATTTCTGATACCGAAATTATTTCAAACGACCAACCTTCTATTTCTGTTGGTTTAAGAGGGCTTTCTTACGTGGAAGTGGAAGTAAAAGGTGCTGACTTAGATATGCATTCCGGAGTTTACGGTGGTGCCGTTCCCAATCCTTTAAATGTTTTGTCCAGAATGATTGCTAAATTGCATGATGACGATGGACGAATTACCATTCCGGGATTTTATGATGATGTTCAGAATTTATCCCCCGAAGACAAAGCTGATATGGATAAAATTCCATTTGATTTGGAAGCGTATAAAAAATCCATCGGGATTGCTGATATTCAAGGAGAAAAAGGATATTCAACCATCGAAAGAACTTCTGTTCGTCCAACTTTGGACGTAAACGGAATGTGGGGCGGATACATAGGAAAAGGTGCAAAAACAGTGATTCCATCACACGCTTATGCTAAAATTTCGATGCGTTTGGTTCCCGATCAGGATCCGGATAAGATTATGAAATTATTTGTTGATTATTTCCCTACCCTTGCTCCTACTTCGGTTGAAGTAAAAGTAATTCCTCATCATGGAGGACATGCGTATGTATTGCCAACTTCCGATAAAGGTTTTCAAGCTGCAAAAAAAGCGATGACTAAGACATTTGGAAAAGAAGCATTGGCGGCTCGTGGTGGTGGAAGCATTCCGATTGTGGCTTTGTTTGAAAAAGAATTGGGTTCAAAATCGGTATTGATGGGATTTGGGTTGAATTCGGATGTAATTCATTCGCCAAACGAAAATTTCGGATTATTTAATTTCTATAAGGGAATTGAAACGATTCCTTATTTCTATAAATATTATGTAGAAGGATAAATTATAGTAAGAAGCGAAAAATAAAAGCCGTTTCAGCATAGAGTTGAAACGGCTTTCTTATTTTCAATTGAAAAAATCAATTAATCTTTCTTATCTTCTGCACTGTCATCAGCAGGTGTTTCGTCAGAAGCTGTTTCTTCCGTAGTTTCTGCTTTTGGCTCTTCTACTTCAGTTGCTGGTTCTTCTGCTTTTACTTCTTCCACTACTTCTACTTCTTCTTTTGTTTCAACTTCTTTCGTCGTTTCATCCGTAGCTTTGGTTCCTG
>CALLXZ010000041.1 GCA_937875605.1 uncultured Moheibacter sp. | reverse complement strand
GGTGATGTTCCAAAGATGTTGATTTATGATTTTGTTAAAAAATACCATTTGAAAATCAATGAATTAAACAAATAAAAGATAAAAAGAGAAGCACCCTTCGGGTTGTTTTTCTATTTTTACCATCCTTAAGCCTTCTAAAATGAACCAAAATCCTATCAGGTGTTCCAAATGTGTTGATGGCCAAAATTCAATGGTCAGAAATGGTAAAACTTCTTACGGAAAACAGCGTTTTATTTGTAAAAACTGTAAGAAGTCAAGAGTTGTAAGCTATACAAATCACGCATATAAGCCCGAAATCAATCACCAAATCATCATCCTTACTAAAGAAGGTTTAGGCATCAGAAGTACCGCAAGAGTTTTAGAAATTTCCACAACCACTCTACTGAAAAGAATCATTTTAATTGCAAGTAAAATTTCCAGACCTTTTATCAGTAAAGGAAAAATTTATGAAGTAGATGAACTAAGAACTTACCTGAAAATTAAAACCAAACTGATCTGGATCGTTTATGCGTTGGAGAGGAAAAGCAGGAAAGTAGTTTCATTTAATGTCGGAGCAAGAACAAATAAAACACTTCAGATTGTACTAAAAACCTTAGAATTATCTGAAGCAAAAATTATTTATACGGATGGTTTGAAAAATTACAGATACTTAATTGAAAATAAAATTCATAAAGTAATCCGTTTCGGAACCAATTTAATTGAAAGGATAAATCTGAATTTACGAATTCATTTAAAAAGACTGAACAGAAGAACGATTTGTTTTTCAAGAAGTATAGTTGTGCTTTCTGCTGTTTTGAAAATTTACTTTTGGGGATGATACAAAACCGGGAAATTAACCCTGAAACCCTTTCCAAACCCCTTCCGTTTCCCGGAATTTTTCCATTAAATTTTGATCGGTTGCACCAAATGCATATTTAGATTGTTTACAGTCAAGAAGCAATGTTTTCCATTGTCCCGCCAGATTTCCATAAGAAGTTTGAAGTTTTTCAGCGACCGAATTTTCAGTGAAATCCGATAAATCGGTACGACTGTAATGCATCCCGATTTCTGTCAAAATTTCTTCCTGTAAAGACAAAAACCCGGAATTATTTCCTTGTTGAGCAAGTATTTTCAACTCGGTTAATTTTTGCTGAATCTGCGATTTGAATTGAGTGTTTAATTGTTTTTCGCTAATGGGTTTTACGACATGTTTTTTTCCAGCTTTCTTTTTCCGGAACATAAACAACATTCCAAAGAGAATACCCACCATGATGACAAGAACCCAAATCCAATTGTTATCCTTTGCAACCGTTTCCACCACTTTGTCTTTCACTTCCGTGATCCGTTGAGGCACGACTGACGGCGTAAATACAGAAGAATCTTTACGAATATGATCGGATAATTCATCGTTTTCATGAACCGAATCTTTTATCGGCGGCTCGGGTCCATCCACTGAAAGCGTAAAAGGTTTGGTTTGAAGTGTGATGTATTTTTCTTTTGTGGGATCGAAATAATTAAAAGCTACCGGTCCGATTTTATAATCACCGCCATATTGAGGCACCAAAATATGCGTTTCTTCAACGGCGCCTTTCATTCCCGAGGGGCGAATATCAAAAGCATCTTTCTTTTTAGGAGCAAATGTTTCTATATTTTCCGGCATCGGAATTTTAGGGGTTTTTAGTGTATTCAGATTTCCTGAACCGATGATTTCCACTTCTAAATTCACGGCTTCGTTGGCTTTCACTTCTTTTTTGGAAAGCGAAGCATTTAGTTTGTAATTTCCAACTGCTCCACTGAAATTATCGGGTTTTCCGGAAGGTAAATTACGGACTTTCAGACGAATGGATTCCGAAGTCAACTGAACGTTTTCCGCGCCATAATAACCGGAAATCAAGACATTTAATCCAAAAGGATCAATTTCTATTTCGCCTGCTTTTTGTGGAAATAACACATAACGTGCAAGAATTTTCTGAATGAACGTGACACCGTTAACCAATACTTGTTTTTCGTCATCTTCCAATTTTTCACTGACGAATTTGGCCATCAGATTATTGAAATCCGGTTCCTGATAATTTCGGATGCGGTTCAGAATCGAATAATCACGCGTATAAAGTTTCACCGTTAAAATCACTTCCTGGTTCAAAAACGGATTTTCCTCCGAAACTTCGGTGGTGATAAATGCGCCTTGTAAACGCTGACCGCCGGGCGTTTTAGGTTTCAATCCTTTTTTAACCGTTATTTTAATCGGGTTGGTTTTATATCGTTTTCCGTCAATGGTGATGGTTGCGCTACCGATGGTAAATTCACCTTCTTTATCTGCGACCAACAGAACTTCAATTCCTGATTGATGAGAGGCGGTTCCGTTGACAATTTGGAAACTGTTGATTTGGGATTCGCCTAATTGATTTAATTCACCAAAACCGGGCATTTTCAGAGGTTTATCGACCGAAAGATTTTCTTGTCCGTACGTCAAAACAAATTGAACCACAAAACGTTCGTTTACGGAAACTTCGGTTTTACTGGCTTGGGCTTTAAATGAGACTTCCTGTCCCCGAGAAAAATTCGCGGAGCAAAAAAGAATCATTAAAAGAAAAATGTTTTTCGGCATCACCAGTCTTTTTCCGTATTAACCCTCACTTTTTGAGCCTTTTGGCTTATTATTTTTTTCAGTGTTTCTTGTTCTTGCTGACGAAGCGCTTCTAAAAGCCCTTCTTGTCTTTCGGAGTTCAACGGTTGGGAAGAATTTTTCCCTTTTCCGTCTTCTCCTTTTGTGATTTGATTGTTTTTAGGTGTTTCTCCCTCACCGTCTTTATCACCGTTTTCACCGCCTTCCTGATTTCCGTTTTGGTTTTGCGGTTTTTGGTTTTCGTTTTGTTCGCCTTTATCTCCTTCGTCTTGTTTTTCCTGATTCTCTTGCGAATCATTTTGATCTTCTTTAGAATCGTCCTGTTGCTCTTGGTTTTGTTGATCTTTCTGATCATTTTCTTCTTCTTGTTTTTCCAAAAGTTTTCGGGCTAAAGCATAATTGTAACGGGTTTCTTCATCGTAGGGATTCAATTTTAATGCCTCTTTCAGATTGGTTACTGCTTTTTCCGGATTGTTTTCATCTAGGTACGACTTCCCGATGTTGTGATATGCCTTGTGCTGATCGGCTTTTGTGGCATTTTTATCATGGATAACCCGATCATAATGAACGCGGGATTCATCCATCCGTTTTTGTTTGTAAAGCGCATTTCCCAGATTATAATTAGCCTTGATTGAATTCGGATCTTTGGAAAGGGCAGATTTATATTGCGCTTCCGCTTTGGCAAAATCACCTTGACCATACAATTGATTTCCGCTGATGATATAGTCTTTTGCATCGGATTTCTGAGCAGAAACGATATAAAAAAGATTCATCAGTAAGAAAATAGACAGTATATGTTTTATCATAGGCATTCTGTGGACAAAACTATTGTTTTTTGTTGTTAAAAAGTTTATGTTCAGTTGTTAAAGTATCTATAAATATCAAAATCAATGCAACGGTCAAAAACCACTGGAAAACGTGCTTTTTGTCTTTACTCATCGCCATATCTTGCACTTCTTTATCCAAAGTTGCTAAATAACGATGAAGTTTTTCCAGCGCATTTCGGGTTTGGACTACACGAATGTAAAATCCGGAGGTCGATTCTGCCAAAGATTCCATCGGTCCTTCTACTAATTTGGATATAACCGTTTCGCCATACCGATCCATTTTGAATTCTTCAAACCCACCTACTTTCATGGGAATTGGGCCGCCGCTACTCGTCCCAATTCCCATGGTTACGATGTGGATATTGCTTTTTTTGGCGGTATCAATTGCTTTTGAAATACTATTTTCATTGTCTTCTCCATCTGAAAGAATCACCAAAAGTTTTCCGGTCGTTGGTGCATTTTCAAACATTTCGGCCGCTTTGGTTACGACTGCCGAAAAGTCCGTTCCTTGTTGAGAAATTAATTCCGGACTTGCACTGTTTATGTACGATTGAATGGCAGTGTAATCATTGGTCAAAGGAGAAATGGAATAAGCATCTGCCGCAAACACAATCAAGCCGGCGCGGTCGCCGCCCAAACTATTTAC
>CALLXZ010000040.1 GCA_937875605.1 uncultured Moheibacter sp. | reverse complement strand
CGTGTATCGATGATGGTTCGGTTCGCTTCAAATTTTGTATTGACGATTTCTTCGTTTCCTAAGATATTTCCGGCAAGTAAAGTCAGGTAAGTACTTTTTGCGATGTTATATCGGATAGAAGCGTTAAGTGCTTGATTTTCATTAATTAATTCATTAGCATTGTATTGTAAACGATAGGAATAATCCGATTGGAAAAGTAATTTATCACTTATCGACCAAGCCAATTTCCCAAAAGGACGCCAAGTGGTAAATTCAGATTTTACAATTGATTCGAAATCATTTCGTAAGTAATTTAGTCCGGCATCAATTTCTACTTTCTTCTTGATTTTGAATTTGTTCGTCAATGTATAATTCTGAATAAGCGATGTGTTATTCGTTAAATTCGAAATCACATTGGTTCCATCCGAAAAACCTATTTGGGTAAAATAATCCAAATAACTAACGTTTCCATTTAGACTTAAGGAATAAATTCTTGAAAATCGTTTGTTAATCCCGAAATACGCAGTCAAAGATTGATCTTGTTCCGGATTATTGATGAGTGAATTTACCTGTGGAATAGAAATTGTTTGATCTGTATTTGGATGAATTATTGAAGTACTCTGCATATTGTCCACCGTTCTGTTATACGTCCCACCTACATAAAAATTGAGAAAAGTAAACGAATTGAAATAGCCATAACGCAATTCAGCAGTGTGGTAAAGCGATTCGGTCAATCCTAAAAATCCACGGTAAATGGAATAATAATTTTGGATGTCGTATCCGTCCGATAAATCTACCAAATTTGGCAATTTGTAATCTTGTTTATACGATAAATTCAAAGCTTGTGCGTTGCTGAATTTGATTTCAGCGTCTATGTGAGGTAGAATTTTCGTAGCATTTAGTGATTGTTCTGCGTTCAGCAAATTGGTTTTTTCCTGGAAATTATGAACGCCGGCCCCTACGTCAAATTTAAAAATTCCTAATTTTTTCGTGTACGTCAAATCGGCATATAATTCTGTAAAGCTAAAATCAGAATCGGTTAAAAAGTTTTCATTTGTAATCAATGAATTGTCTTCATAAATGGAATTCTCCAGATTTTGCCAACTGAAATTGGAACCCAATTTAATTCGTAAATTACTGGTATTATTTAGTAAATGGTTGTAAATCCCATAAACTTGTATATTGTTTTTATTGAATTTTTGTTGTTGCCAAATGTTGTTAAAACTCAAATTATCAATGATCATGGAAGAGCCTTCCGAACCGATTTGAAGATCAGGACGGTCATCCATCATCTGATGTCTCACATAAATTCCTAAATTATCATCCCGAGCGATTTTACGGATATAGGATAAATTCTGGCGCAGACTGAAACTTGTCTTGTCCATCAAACTATTTCGCGAACCATTTGAAACATCGTTTATAAAAGTATTAGCAAATTGTTCGTCTTCGTTTTCGATGTAGTTGAAACTAACACGGTATTTGATTTGCGATTTAGCATCGGGCGAATAATCCATACGAAATCGACCCAAAGCGGAAAGCAAATGTTGGTCATTGAACTGCTCGTCGCGTTCCTTATATTCTTCATCTTGAATTCTTTCCTGAATGGATTTGTATTTCAAATTATTATTGTTAAAAAGAACAAAACCGTTGGTATAAACTTTTTTATTGGGTTCATAACCAAAGTGTAAGGCGCTCAGAAAAGATCCCATTTCTGCTGCGTCTTGTGCACTCCCCAAACGGATCGTATTAGAATTATCACGAAGTGAAAAACTACTTCCTTCTTCCATCAGTTCAGACATTCCACCGAGAAATGCGAAATAATCTTCCATCGTGAAAACTTCTTTTCCGTAGGTGTTGTAATCGGTGATAAAGGTTCCGTCTGTTTTCGGACTGAAATAGAAGAGTTTGGACTGAGCATCAGCGTGTTCATGAGCATCTCCACCTACGGTCACATTTCCAAAGAGTAAACTTTTTTTATCTTCTTTCAATTCAATGTTAAGCATAGCTTCTTCATCATCCGAAAGAGAATTGGCAAAAGGATTGGCTTTGAATTTTTTGTTGAGCTGAATTTTATCGATGGCATCTGCCGGAAGGTTTTTGGTCAGAAGTTTGGTATTTCCGCCCAGAACTTCACGATTTCCAACTTTTATAGTAGTTATTTCTTTTCCTTCATAATATACTTTTCCGTTTTCCACCTGTAATCCCGGAAGTTTCTTTAACAAATCTTCCAGATTTTCATCGGCAGCCGTTCGAAAAGAATCGGCATCATATTCGATGGTATCACCTTTTACGGTAATGGGTTGTTTTGCGCGGATTACGGCTTCTTGCAAAGAAATGGCTCCTCTTTTCATTTTAAACCGAACGGACTTTGAGCGATCCATCGTGATGTTTTCCGCATAGGATTCGAAATCTATGTGTTCCGCTTCTACATCATAACTTCCTCCGCAAGGCAAATCCAAAACGAAAGATCCTTCAGTATCGGTAAAAGTAAAGCCAACACCTTCGTTTTGGGAATTAAAGGCGGAAACCGAAGCATCAAAAACAGGCAGACCGATGCTGTCACGGATTTCTCCTCTTAGTTTACAGGTTTCCTGCGCTGATAAAAAAGTAAAAAGTGAAAAGCAAAAAGTAAAAAGCAGAAACTTATTCATTTAACATCGTTTTAATGATTAGTAAAGAAAATCAGGATTTTGTTACGGCTCATTTAAAAATTAAGAACTTAGTCTTTCTCTACACCGCCGCCATACATATCCTGCATTTTTTTAATTTGTTCCTGATTAAATTCGTCGAACTCTTTTGTCGAAAGAACTTTACCTTTTTTTGGTCGCTCAATTTTGTCTTTTTCAGAAGCTACATTCAGAGAAATCGCCTGATAAGTTTGAATTTGTTTTCCACCGTCTCCTGTATTTTGAATGTTTTCAATTTCTAAAATCAAACCCGGTAAACCCCAGAAATTTTCAGGTCCGTTTTTGAAGGTAAGTTTGGGTGCATACCAAGCGGTGATAGCAGCACTGTCTAAAGTGGAAGTGGCTTTTCTGACTTCATAACCGAGTATTTCTTTTGATTTGCGGGTGATGTTCCAGTTGTAATTTTTCAATGAATCTTTGATGACGAAATCTTTGTTCCAACTATTGGATTCCTGAAGCGAAAGTGTTTCTTTTAAATTTTTATAATACTTTCCTCTTGGACCAAAACTTATGAAAAAACTAGATTGCTCTTCATTTTGTTGGTTATCCACTTTTTCCTTGTATTCAAAAATAGACTCATTGGGCGATACTGTTAAATCATAATAGGAGGGACGTTCGCCGGCTTCTTTTACCGCTTTTTCAATTTGTTGCTGAGAAATTCCTCCACCGTCCACAAATACTTTTACGCCTTCTGTGTCCATCTTGACATACATTTCGTATTCAATCTTTAATTTTTCTTGAGAAAATAGGGAAAGGGAAATAAAAGTGAAAGCAAGAGATACATAATATTTTATCATAACTAAAAATTTAGTTCAAATATATAACTATTTTTTTAGTTTGAGCAAAAATTAATTTAATTGATTTTTATTAAATATATGGTTATTCATTTGTAATAATCTTTTATATTCTAAAAAAAACCTCATCAATC
>CALLXZ010000039.1 GCA_937875605.1 uncultured Moheibacter sp. | reverse complement strand
ACAATATGCAGAAAATGTGGATGTGGACAAACGTTGGAAAGAATGGTTGGATTTTGAAGGAGAATTGATTCAAAGTTATGGGAATAAGGAAACGATTCATGGGTAAAGCTAAATTCGAAGTTCGAAATTTGGTCAATCAGAATTATTAAAAAGAAAAAAGCGAACTTTGATTTCGCAAAACGATAAACAAAAAATATGAAACTCGAAAACACAGTAAAGGAAAGAAGCGGCGGTGTATGTGAAATCAGCGGCGAAACAGGAAATTTGAATTTTTATGAAGTACAGCCTACTTCGGGAAATGAACCGGAGAGATTGATTTTAATTTCGGACAAAATATTGGCTCAAATCGAAAAAAGAGAAGAACCGGACAGTAAATATTGGGAAAAGATTTTACCCACTTCCATGTGGAGTGAAATTCCCGGCGTTCAAGTCGTTTCATGGAGAATGCTCAACCGTTTCCGAAATGAATCCTGGGCGGCAGATGCTTTGGAAATGATGTATCTGGACGATGAAACCCTTGAATGGGCTAAAGCGTCAGGCGACCACATGGGCGACGGAACTGTGGAATTGCACAAGGACAGCAATGGGAACATCCTTCAAAACGGTGATACGGTGACGCTTATCAAAGATCTGGATGTAAAAGGTTCGTCCATCACAGCAAAAATCGGAACTGCGGTAAGAAACATTCGCTTGGTACATGATAATGTAGAACAAATCGAAGGAAAAGTGGAAGGTCAGTCCATTGTAATTCTGACGAAGTTTGTGAAGAAATAATTACCTAAAAAGTATAAAAGCCTGCAATATCGCAGGCTTTTATACTTTTTAGGTAATTCGATTAAATAATCGTATATCCACCGTCTGCAATGTAGTATGCGCCGGTTGTGAACGAAGATTTATCAGAACTTAAAAATAAAACCAATTCTGCAATTTCTTCTGATTTTCCTAAGCGGTTCATAGAGGCTTTTGCCGCAACGGCACTTAGTGCTGCATCATCCAGATTGGCTTCTAAAAGCGGTGTCCAGATATATCCTGGTCCGACTGAATTACAACGAATGTTTTGTTGCGCATATTCGGCTGCTATATTTTTGGTCAGTCCCACAACTGCGTGTTTGGTAGCAGTATAAGCTGAACTCAAAGGAGCTGCAACCATTCCGTGAATAGAGGCAATATTTACAATGTTTCCGCCACCGTTTTTCAGCATTTGTTCTAACTGATAACGACAGCCATAAAACACACCATTTAAATTTACATTGATTACTTTATTCCAGCCATCAATATCATATTCGCCCGTTTTTTGAGCCGGCCCGGCAATTCCTGCATTGTTGCAGGCAATGTCAAGCCGTCCGTATTTTTCAACCGTTGCTTGCACCAATTTTTGATTGTCTTCAGCGCTTCCGCTGTCTGCTTTTACAAAAAAAGCTTCGCTTCCGTGGTTTTTGATAAGTTCCACAACTTCATTTCCGTGTTGCTCATTGATATCCGAAACGACAACTTTAGCACCTTCTTTTGCATACAATTCTGCGATGGCTTTACCAATTCCTGAACCTGCGCCGGTTACGATCGCAACTTTATCTTTTAGTGTTGACATATTTTAATTTTTATAATAATTGGCTCAAAATTTATACCCTAAAGCGTTTTTTACAAATAAGATTTATCATTGGAAATTTGATATTTTTTGTTTATTTAAAATTGATTAATTCATTTATTTTTGAAAAAATAGAATTGTCAAACAACAGGATTACCATGCAGTTCCTGAAATTATTGGAAGAAGAAAAAACGGAGCCGAATTTTTCGCATCACAATGGGGAAGATTAGTTGGTAATTATTATTTAGTTTATACAAGATCGATTGAAGGAAGAAAATTATTATTGAAATCCCGTTTAAAATCGCTTTCAAATCAATTGGATTATGACGTCGAAAGACTAAATAAATGGACAAAGTAAAACACATTAAACCAAAATTCTGAAACTCCAAATTTTAATTCAAATGTTTAAAAATTAGATTTGTTGATCTAAATTTTTAAATCTTTTATGCGTTTTAAACTCTTTCTCTTAGTGGCTTTGTGTCTTTTCTCTTTTTCATTTGGTCAAATTTTAACTGAATTAACATCCCAAATCGAAAACTTAATTCAACCCGAAAATCCACGTAAATTCAACGGTGTGATTTTGATTACTGAAAATGGAAAACCGATTTATGGTAAAGCGTAT
>CALLXZ010000038.1 GCA_937875605.1 uncultured Moheibacter sp. | reverse complement strand
ATTCGTATGCGTTTGACCAAAGTGAAGCCGGGAAAACGAAAGCGATTTTATTGGCAGAAAAGAACGAAGTCGAAATTGACTATATAATTTGCGGAGCGGATGAAATTGATTATCCGGAGAATTCGTTTGATGCTTTGGCATTGATTTATGCCCATTTTCCAGGAGAATTCAGGAGGGAATTCCATCAGAAATTAGCAAAGTTTTTAAAACCGGGAGGCGTTTTGATTTTGGAAGGATTCAGTAAAAATCAAGAAAAAATTCAACGAGAAAATCCAAAAGCTGGAGGTCCGAGATTGCCGGAAATGTTATGGGATTTGGAAGAATTAAAAAAGGATTTCGAAGGATTTGAATGTATGGAATCGGTTGAAACTGAAATCGAATTGGACGAAGGAAATTACCACAAAGGATTGGGCGCAGTTGTACGGATATTTGCGAAGAAGTAATTAAAAATAAACAATTTTGTTTGCAAACCTGATAGGAAAACGTATCAGGTTTTTTGTGTAACATAGGTTGCTGTGTGCTTTTTAGCGATTAACGATTTTTGTTGAATAAAATAAATGACTATGAATTTTTTGAAAAATAATCTATGGCTAATCGGAGGAATTGCTTTAGGAGCAATCGGCGGATTTCTGTATTGGAACTTTATAGGTTGTGATTCCGGAAGTTGCGCCATCACATCCAATCCTTACAATAGTACAATCTATGGTTCTGTGATGGGCGGATTGGTTTTCTCCATGTTTAAAAAAGAGAAGAAAAAGGAATTGGATCAGGAATAAAACAGATATTTTTTAGTGAAAAATTAAAAACAAATTATACAATGACATTTCAGGAAATAATCAATCAGGATAAACCTGTTTTGGTGGACTTTTTTGCTACTTGGTGCGGACCTTGTAAAATGCAAACCCCTATTTTGCAGGAATTGAAACAAAAAGTAGGGGAAGATGCTGACATCCTCAAAATAGATGTTGATCAGAACCAAAACCTGGCTGCACATTACCAAATCAGAAGTGTTCCGACTCTTATGATATTCAAAAAAGGCGAAATAAAATGGAGGCAATCCGGTGTTTTTCCGGCAGAGCAATTGGAGCGTTTGATCAACGAAAACAAATAGAGATATGAGAGATTTTCTGATTTTTAGTTTGATTTCTTTGTTTGTGTTTAGTTGTGATGCGCAACAAAAGAAATCTCCAGTTCATGCGGGAAATCTTGAAAAAACCACTAAAATAAGGGTGATTTCCACGCAGGAATTCAAATCGAAACTTAAAGAGAATGTTCAGTTGATTGATGTGAGAACGCCTTCGGAATTTAGCGAAGGTTATATTTCCAATGCGGAAAATATAAACCTGATGAATTCTGACTTTGAAGATGAAATTGAAAATTTAGACAAAGAAAAACCCGTTTATATTTATTGCCGAAGTGGTCAGCGTAGCAACAAAGCTGCCAAAAAGATGATAGAGTTGGGGTTCAAAGAAATTTATGATTTGGAAGGTGGAATTACTTCTTGGGAAAAACACGGTGAAAATGTGGAACGAAATAAATGAAATTACAAACGGTGAAACGCCTGTTTTAATTGAATTCCATACAGATACTTGTTCTTTGTGTACAATGTTGGCAAGGATTTTAGATGAAATTCAGGCAGAATTGGGTGAGGAAAAAATAAAAGTCGTGAAAATTAATATTGATCAGGATAAAATTACGACCATCCATTTTGATTCCACGTACCAAATTATGGGCGTGCCGACGATGATGCTTTTCAAACAAGGAAAGTTGCTGTGGAAATATCCCGGAGTTTTATTCAAAGAGGATTTACTGAAGAAACTGGATGTATATCTGAATTGATTCGGAGCAGAAATTAACATAAAAAAAACCTCCAAAGTTTTTAAAATTTTAGAGGTTTTTTTTATTTGAAATTATCTGAATTTATATCCCGTTTCCGGCATCTGAGAAAAAGAATTTTCCGACAGATCTATGGCAATTGCTCTTCCTTCAATTTTGGGATGAATCACTTTTTTCTCAGCCAAATATTCTTTTACAGCCTCGTGCAATGTGAAAGATTTCAATTCTACATTTTGAGCGTTGGGCAAACGGCAAAGAAAATGTTCGGCTTCGCCCGTTCGGTTACAGGAACCCAT
>CALLXZ010000037.1 GCA_937875605.1 uncultured Moheibacter sp. | reverse complement strand
GGGAAGAAACGCACATTCAGAATTTGGCACCGAAATCATGAATTCACAGAGCTTTATAGCAATTATAGCGATTTTGTAAAGGATTTTGAAAATGAATTTGAGGATATCGGAAAAGGAATGGCAGTCGTGGGTTCGTCAGGATTTTTGGAAATTGCCATTTACAAAAGCAATCCCCAAACCGTGGGTGCTGCCAGTACGCTTTTTGGTTTGAAAAAGGGTAGTGAAGTCTATGTGGAATTTAACTAATCCAATCTTTTTTCAATATTTCATACTGATAGTTTAGGCGATTGGCCTCTCCGTAATAAGCTACTTCTATTTCTTTGGTTTTCAACGCACCTAATTTCTCCATTGCTTTTTGGGAACGAATGTTTGATGCTCCTACATGAAAATTCACTTTTTCTACGAATTGAAAAATATAATCCAACATTAGTTTTTTGACTTGCGGATTCAGTTTGCTTCCCCAAAATTTCGTTCCGTAAAATGTATAACCAATGAAAATACTGTTTTCATTTTCATCAAAATCATAAAATCGCGTACTTCCGGCAATTTCGCCTGACGATTTATCCAAAATCAAAAATGCGCCTTTGCTTTCAAGCGCGCCTTTGAAGAAATTTTGGAAAATAGGTCTTTCATATCGGTCTTTGTTAGGATGCTGTTCCCAGACTTTGGGATCAGAAGCAACTTCATACAAACGCTCAAAATCATCTTCCCAAAGCGGAATTAGTTTGACATTTTCATTTTCTAAAATGGTTTGAACCGATAAATTCATATAAATGATAATATATGCGAAGGTAAAATTTAAGTTGATTTAACTTCAAAAAAAATCTAATCCAATTAATTTGTTTAAAATTTAATTTTAAAATTATGTACAAAGAAGAATTAAGAGTGGTACAATTTACCGTGTTGAAAAAGGTAACTAAGAAAAATTCCAAAAAGAAAGAAACGAAAAAAGTAAAGAAATTAGGTTTGTTTCATTTGTGGGGTAGAGAAGAGGACAAAAAAGGAAAGGAAACTTTTTTTGCTTTGGTTGAAGATTTGGAAAATGGAGATGTTTTGGAGGTTAAATCAAAAAGTCTTCGTTTTTTAAGTGAAGAAGAAATTGATGCTATTTCGGAGGAGATTGTTGTGGAGGAAGAATTATCAGAAGAGGAATCGGAAATTGATTCTGAAGAAGAAAACAACTAGATAAAATTATTACATAGGTGACCCGATGCTCTTATCGGGTTTTTGTTTTTCAAGAACTAAGAGGATAATTCTTTGGTATTGATTAGTTTTGTGCTATGGAATTCTATCCCATCATAAAAGCTGTTCACATCATTTTCGTTGTCAGTTATTTTGCAGGACTTTTTTACATCGTCCGACTTTTTATTTACCATACCGAAACACAGGATAAACCGGAGCTGGAACAAAAGATCTTACGAAAGCAATTTCGTTTTATGGAAGAACGGCTTTGGAATATCATCACAGTTCCGGCAGGAATTATCGTACTGATAACCGGATTTTCAATGTTGTATCTGAATTCAACTTTGCTTTCGCAACCTTGGATGCACATCAAATTGACAGCAGTTATTTTATTGGTCGGGTATCATTTATGGAGTTGGAAAACGTTGAGAGAAATTCAAAAAGACCGATATAAAATAAAGTCCGTTCGACTGAGGATGATGAACGAAGTAGCGACTTTATTACTTTTTATCATCGTATTTGCTGTGATTTTAAAAGGCGGAATTATTACGCATTGGTACTGGATTTTGATTAGTTTTGTAGCCGTTGGCGTACTAATCATGCTGATTGTGCGTTTAGTGAATCGAGGGAAATGATAAAAATATTCAAAAAAGAACTTGCCAATTATTTCACGGGCTACATGGCGTACATCGTGGCCTCAGCTTTTATGCTGATTTGCACGCTGTTTTTATGGTTTTTTGATAATGAATTCAATATTTTCAACATTGGAACCGCAACGCTAAGTAGTTTCTTTTTCATTGCACCTTGGATTTTATTATTTTTAATTCCCGCTTTGACCATGCGGACAATTGCCGAAGAAGAAAGTTCCGGGACGCTTCAATGGCTTTTTACCCAACCGATTAAAATTTGTGGAATTGTCTGGGGAAAATACATGCCGGTAATTGTAGTTTTACTTTTTGCATTAGTTCCTACGTTTTTGTTCGTTTATACATTGCAACAGTTCGTTGTAGACACTGAGCAATTGGATTTGGGGGTGATTTTCAGTGGATATGTAGGATTATTTTTATTGGGAAGCAGTTTTGCAGCGATTGGAATTTTTACTTCTTCTCTGACAAAAAATCAAGTAGCGGCTTATGTTTCGGCTATCTTTTTATGTTTTCTTTTATTTTACGCATTTGAAGGTTTGGCTTCCTATAATTTATTGGGAGGAACCGACTATTATGTCCAGAAAATTGGGATGTTTGTCCATTATCAACAATTGCTAAAAGGCATCATGGATACACGTGATTTGATTTATTTTGGAGTAATTATCACCCTGTTTTTGGTTTTGACAAATTATAATTTGGAACGGAAAAAATAAATAAATCGAAGTTCGAAATAGGAAACTCGAAGTTCGCAATACGAAATTAAAATTGAAAAAAAGTACTCGAAATATAATTGGAATTATCCTGATTTTGTTAGGAGTTGTGGTTTTGTCCGAATTCGTTTTCAAGCGTTTTGACATGACCAAAGACAAACGGTATACACTGACAGAAACCACGCATAAAGTTCTCCATAAAATTGATAAACCTTTAAAAATAAATGTTTTATTGGGTGGTGAACTTTCCGGTGATTACCGCACATTAAAAAATGAAATTTCATTTTTACTGGATGAATTCCGGAATATTAATCCTAAAATTTCCTATCAGTTTCTCGATCCAATCAAAGATTATACATCGGCTCAATTACAAGAAAATGGTTTAGCTCCGGCACCCGTAAGAAGCGACAAAGGGGTTTTGAATGTTTATCCGTATGCACAGTTAAAATACGATGGAAAAGACGGTTGGATGGAAACTTTGGTAAATGATCCGGCGCTTCC
>CALLXZ010000036.1 GCA_937875605.1 uncultured Moheibacter sp. | reverse complement strand
ATGGAATCTGAACGAAAGAAGCTAATGGTTTCCCGCCTTCGTCCTCAATCTCCCAAGTTTCGGCTTTAGCTTCGATCAGATCATTGTCAAAAGTTTTCACCAACGGATTGCCTTTGTCCGTAAATCCGGTGATGCGCCCAAGCGTTCCGTTTACATAGCCTACTTCATAATTATTTTTCACAAACATAACTTGCGCCCCGACTTTCAATTCCAAATTTTCCAAAGCCAAAACCGATTTTTTCAGCATTTCAATCAGCACATCATTTCCTTTTAAAATTGCCGGAAAGATTTTGGAAGCACTTCCTATTTGCTCTAAATACATTTGGTTGATTCTATCTACATCCGCATTATGCGTAAATAATTTGGTTTCCTGTTCGCCTTCATCCGGATGAAAATCTACTCTTGATTCCAATAAATCAATCGAATTTTGTGTAACCGAACCATTTCGGATTTCATTCAGAATCGTATTCAAATCATTTTCCGACTGACGGTGCTGCTCGGTCAGATAACAAATAATAGGCTCGGCTTCTAACCAAGCATCGGACATAAAAGCAAATTTCTGACGGGAAGATTCTAATTCGTTTCCGATGGGTGGCAACTGAAAAAAATCGCCCGAAAAAACGACTTGAATTCCACCAAAAGCCAATTCGTTTCCCTTAAAAAACTTCAAAACACGATTGACCAATTCCAATTGATTTCGGTGCAACATCGAAATTTCATCGATCACCAAAACTTTTACCGAATCCATTTTGTCCCGGAAATATTTTTTTTCTTTCAGATTAGACAAATGTTTTACCGAAACTTCATCACGAATCCCGATTCCCGACCACGAATGAATCGTTTGTCCGTTCATATGCGTAGCCGCAATTCCCGTAGAAGCCGTCACCGCAACGCTTACTTTGTGCTCCTTCAGGTATTGGATGTATTGGTTCAGCACATAGGTTTTTCCCGCACCGGCAGAACCCGTCAGGAAAACGTTTCGTCCTGATTTTAAGATGGCAAGTGCTTTGGATTGGTTCATTTAAATCAGCTATAATTATGAACTCACAAAGATAACTTATATTTTTGCACAAATTTTTGGACCAACTTAACTTACATGATTCAGTCTTACACTGCTATATTTATATTTTTGTTTACAAGCCTATTTTTGTTTAGTCAACAAAATATAAACACCTCATCTTATTCATTTACCAAAAATCAAGGACAGATTTTTGATCAGAATTATCAATCGAATCCTGATGTTTTGTATTTGTTAAATATGCCGGGATTTAATGTCCAGTTAAAAGAGAATGGTTTTTCCTATGATATCTATGAGATTGAAACTTTAAAGGAAAAGAATCCTATGCTTGATATTTCTGCCAAATATGCTGAATCAGAAAAAATTCATAAATATAATTTTCATAGGGTTGACTTTGAATTTTTGAATCCAAATCAAAATTTTGAAAAACTGGAGATAGAAGCTGTTGAAGGAGTGGAAAACTATTATTTAGAACATATTCCAGATGGAGTTTTAAATGTGAAATCCTATAAAAAAATCGTTTATAAGAATTTTTACAACAATATCGACCTTGAATTCATTACTCGAAATGATAGTATAAAACCTTTTGAATATAACTTTATTTTACATCCCAGCGCAAAATTAGAGGACATCAAATTTAGAATTAATGGTGCTGAGAGTATTTTAGACAAAGGGTCTATAAATATAAATGTAAAGTTCGGAGTTCTGAAAGAAACGATACCTGCCAGTTGGTTCGAAGGTAATGAAAGCGAAAATACAGAATTGTTTTTTCAATCTTTTGGTAATAATGTTTATGGACTTGAGTCAAAAATTGATATAGATGAAAATTTGAAAAAGTCAACTTTAATTATTGACCCTGTTCCGGTTAGACTTTGGGGAACTTATTATGGCGTCAACGGAACTTTTACCTATTCATTTATTTACTCTTTGAAATATTATGATTCTGCTTTATACAGTGGAGGCTCGGCAGTAGCAAATGGATTTGCAACTTCGGGAACTTTTCAAACGACTTTTAATGGTGGAACAGATGGGGTGCTGACAAAATTTTCTGAAGACGGTCAACGAATTTGGGCTACCTATTGTGGTTCTTCGAATCTTGAATACATTTCTGATTTAGATTTTGATCAAAATGGAGACATTTATGTGGCAGGAACCCAACTAAACGGAACTAGTAATCTTTCTACTAGTGGAACTCATCAGCCGATCAAAGATAACTTCAATGACGGTTTCATCATCAAATTTAATTCGATTGGTCAAAGAGTTTGGGGTACTTATTTCGGAGGTGAGCAAAATGATTATTTGACTTCGATAGTCGTGAACAATACAAATGCATCACTTTACGTTGCAGGATATACAAACAGTGGAACGGGAATATCTACTGCCGGTTCACATCAACCGAACTTAGGAGGGCCTGCAGGGCATAATGATTCCGGATATTTTGCGCAATTTGATTTATACGGAAACAGAATTTGGTCAAGTTATTACGGCGGGAGTAATGCAGATGGTATTTACGATATTGAATTAGATTTGGATTACAATATAATTATTGGAGGTATTGCGAATAGTTCCAATAATATTTCTACCCTCAATAACTATTTTGGAGGACTTGGAGATAGTTTTTTGGCGAAGTTCACTTCTAATGGAAATAGGATTTGGGGAATGTATGTTGGAGGAGATAAAAGTGATTATATGACTGCTATTGATGTTAATAGCTCAAATGATATTGCAATTGTAGGCTACACTACGAGCTCAAACCTTGCTACAAACGGTGTTTTTTTAGAAACCTATTATACAACGGGTGCTTTTCAAGAATATTCAGGTTTTATAGTCAATGTGAATTCCGCCGGCCAAAAACTTTGGGGAACTTATTGTGGTGGATATTACGTAACTTGGGCTACGGATGTTAAGTTTAACCAAGCGAATGAAATTATCATTACCGGCAGAACGAGAAGTAGTACGCACATTGCCTCGGAAAATGGATATGACATAACATTAGGAGGTTTAAGTAATGCATATCTACTAAAATTCAATGAATCCGGACAAAGAATTTGGGGTACTTATTACGGTGGTAATTTTGGGGTTGGATATGGTTATTCACTTGACTTAAATCAAGATTATATATATTTAGCCGGAAGTTCTACATTTGAGTACGGAATAGGAACTCCGGGTACTTATCAACCCAATATTCCATTTAATGATTATAATGCTTTCATTGCAAAATTCAAAGATTGTGAAGCAAACACAATGCTTGAAATGGTCGGAAATCATTGCGAGGGAGATGACTTTACTTTGATAGTTTCCGGAGGAATTTCCTATGAGTGGTATGGACCAAATGGATACATAGGAAATGGCAATACTGTTTCAATTGAAAACTTTGATGAATCTGATGCTGGAGAATATTTTGTATTTGTTGAAAACGGTGACTGCAGTGAGGTAAAATCCATTTTAGTTGAATTTGCCGGAGAAGAACCTCCTATTCCAGACATTCCTACAATTCATGCTATTTGCAGTGTAACATTAACTCCTCCTACAGCCACCGATGACTGCCTCGGGGAGATGACTGCCACGACTGAAAATCCTTTACAATATGATATACCGGGAACATATTGGGTAACATGGATGTTTCTTGATAATTTCGGAAATTATATTTATCAGGACCAACAGATAATCCTTGAATCAGGAGACGATTTCATGAACGAATCAGTTGACTTTACTCTATGCGAAACCGAAACTAATTTTGACTTAACTCTTATAGAGCCTGACCTTACAGAGTCAACTGTGGAAAATATCACATTTACTTATTATGAATCAATGGAGGATATGGTGAATAATAACCCAATTCCAAATCCTGAAAATTACACCAATCCCAATAATTTGACTCAGTTGTATGTAAAAGGAACAGTTGATGACTGCTCTGATTATACCATCATCCAAATAGAACTTATACCACAACCGATTGCCAATTCCATTACTCCGGTCATTTGTGATAATGATGAAGATGGTTTTGGTCAAATGATTTTAAATAATTACTTCGATCAAATTTCCCCACAAGAAAATGTAAATATTACGTTTTTTGAAGACAGTAGTTTTACTATTCCGATTGATTCAAATACAGAAATTACAGTTTCAGAAGGAGAAACCATATACGTTATTGTGGCTTCTGGAAATTGTGAAAACCAATCAACCATAACCATCGAATTAGGTGATTATACATTGAATCCCATTTCTGACTTTGAAGTTTGTGTCGATAATGCGGACACTCCTCATAACTTCGATCTAACGGAAAAATCAGAAGAAATCGCATTATTTTTTGGTGTAAATGCCAATCAAATCAACTATTATTTTTCACTAAATGATGCTCGAAACGCTTCATCTCCTTTAAATTTCATTTACCAAAACCAAACGAATCCACAAACCATTTATGCAAGTTTCTCAAATTCAACAGGGTGTCCCGATATTGTGTCCTTTTTATTGATAGTCAATCAAAACCCAATTTGGGACCAACAAGAAAATTATCAAAAATGTGAAGATTCTCCTATAGAATTAATGGCTCCAGAAGGATATACGTATTTATGGAGCACAGGGGAAACAACCTCTCAAATAACTATTATGGAGGAAGGCACATATTCTGTTCAAATTACCGGCGAACATTGCACTATTGAAAAAAATATTTTGGTTGAAAATTTTTCACTAATCCTCTTTGATTACAATTATGAAAATGGAATATTCCAAATGATCCCCGACTCGAATTTACTTTTGGAATATAGCTTGGATGGTATTTTCTGGCAACAATCTCCTCATTTTTACAATCTTCAACTCAATCAAGAATACGAAATCTGGATACGAACGGAATCCGGATGTTTACAGAAAGAAACTATTTTTGTTTACGATAAACTTCCTAACTTAATTTCACCTAACGGTGACGGAAAAAATGATTATTGGGATGTTTCGTTTTTGAGGAACGTCTTGGATATTCGGATTTTCGATCGATATGGAAAATCAATTTATGAAGTGTATGGGGATAATTTACAACCTTGGGATGGTAGATATTTAGGTCGCAAGCTTCCTTCAGGAAATTATTGGTATATTATCCGATTCAAAACTAACCAAAAAATTAATGGTAGTATTTACCTTAAGAATTATTGATTCCGATCCACAATTAGTGTGAAAATTAAGGCAAATAAAATAGCAGATAATCAAACCTGACAAAAATTATCTTTACAGAAAAGTATAGATTGTGTATTTTTAACAAATTATACTTTAGATTATCATTTATGAATACATATACACTAACGGTTAATAACCAATTTACCTTTGAACTTTCGCAAGAACAATTGGATAATTTGAATAGCATCAACTTGTCAGATAGTCAATTACATATTTTAAAAGACGATATATCGTATCGGACTGAAATCGTTTCCGATGATTTCCTGAACCGGAACTATACCGTCAATGTTAATGGAACGGAATTCCAGGTCAATATTGCCACACCGCTCGATCAACTTATCAAAGAATTGGGATTTGAAATCGGGGCCGGAAAACAAATAAACGCCATCAAAGCACCTATGCCCGGTCTGATTTTGAACATCAACGTGGAAGTCGGACAGGAAGTGCAGGAAAACGATTCGCTTTTGGTGCTGGAAGCAATGAAAATGGAAAACAATTTCAGTTCGCCAAGAGCCGGTGTCATCAAATCCATTTTGGTCAGTAAAGGCGATGCGGTGGAAAAAGGTCAATTATTAATCGAATTCGAATAATCGCTATGAAAAAAATATTAGTTGCTAACCGAGGCGAAATTGCGTTAAGAGTAATGAAAACCGCCAAAAAAATGGGCATCAAAACCGTTGCGGTTTATTCGACTGCCGACCGTGAAGCCCCTCATGTGAAATTTGCAGATGAAGCTGTTTTAATTGGCGAAGCACCATCCAACCAATCCTATTTATTGGGCGATAAAATCATCGAAGTTGCAAAAGAATTGGGTGTTGACGGGATTCATCCCGGATACGGATTTCTTTCTGAAAATGCCGAATTCGCTGAAAAAGCAGAGAAAAACGGAATTGCTTTCATAGGACCCCGCTCCAAAGCCATTCACATCATGGGAAGTAAATTGGCGGCGAAAGAAGCAGTAAAAGCGTATGATATCCCGATGGTTCCCGGATTGGATGAAGCCATAACCGATGTTGCAAAAGCCAAACAAGTCGCCAAAGAAATCGGATTTCCAATTCTCATCAAAGCCTCTGCCGGTGGTGGTGGAAAAGGAATGCGTGTGGTAGAAAATGAAG
>CALLXZ010000035.1 GCA_937875605.1 uncultured Moheibacter sp. | reverse complement strand
AAAGACTCTGCCATTACCACTAAGAAATTAATTATTAAATAAAAACTAAATATGCCAAAGCTGCTTAAATTTAGTAGCTTTGGTTTTTAAAAATCAAATGAAATGAAAAAAATAATTTTATCAGCTTTAATGGTATGTGGGGTTTTTAGCTTAACTCAAGCACAAAATCAAGATTATATCATTACAAATTTAGATGGTGTTCCGTATGAAAACAATTCAGTACATATTTTTAATGTATATGGAACATTTGCAGATCCCATAGAAGAAGCAAAGCTTCACTTAAAAGTAAATAATCCCACTTCCTCCAGCATTTATGTATCCGGGCAAATAGTCGAAATGACAAATACAGACGGTACTATGGCTCAATTTTGTATAGGTGGACCTTCTGGTAACTGTTTCTTTCCATTAGTACTTAATGGTTTTTATCCAAACAATTCCGGAGGAATCGTTCCTGCAAACGGAAATTGGGGTAATTTTGACTATATGATTAACTTAGATCCGACAAATCCGGTTGAGTATAAAATTCGTTTTGCTCAATTTGATGGGGCAGGAAATGAAGTACCCGATACATCTTTTTTCATAACTTATCGATATGAGGAAGCCATGTCCGTTTCTGACGCTAATTCCATTGCTATTGCAGAAGTCTATCCAACGGTTGTGAAAAATTCAACTACGGTGAGTTTGAAAGAAAATGCAAGTGTAAAAATAATTAGCATGGAAGGTAAATCAGTAAAATCCTTAAATCTGAATAGTGGACAGTCTACTTTGGATCTTTCAGGATTATCAGCAGGCGTTTACATCATCCAATTTAAAGGTGATTCCGGGTTGACTACGATGAAAAAAATCGTTGTGAAATAATATTTGAATTTAATTCATACAAAAAGTCGTCCTGTAACACAAGACGGCTTTTTTTGCTATTAATTCTTATTTCTTATCCAATGCTCCAAACACATCCTGTAAAACAGAAGTCGTTCTGAAAACAGCATTGTTTCGAATTCCTGATTCTTTCTCAGCAACCATTTTAAATACACCGTTGAGTGCTTGTTCCGTTACGTATTGATTCAAATTAGTGGTTACATTTTTGCCGGTAAACATATTATAACTGGTGATTAATTTAGTCCAGACTTTATCCGCACCTACTTTTCCAAGCGATGCTTGTACTTTTGGCTCAAATGCATTGTAAAGTTGATCTGAAGTTTTAAACTCTAAATAATCAGTTGCAGCATTATCACCACTTAATAAAATATTTTTCGCATCGTCAAACGACATGGAAGTAATGGCGCTTGCAAAAATCGGTGCCGCTTCTGAAACCGCATCTTCAGCTGCACGGTTAAATAATTTGACACTTTCATCCGCCAAACTACTCAATCCGAAACTTCTCAAAACATTTTCTACTTTTCGCAATTCTTCCGGCATCAGAATTTTGACCATTTCATTTTTTAGATAACCATCTTGTACAGAAAGCTTGTCTATTCCCTCTTCCACGCCCATATTCAAAGCCTGTTTTAGAGCAGTAGAAATTTCGTTTGAACCTAAATTGGAAAGATCAACATTGGAAGTGGAAGAATTAGTTTTCGTGCCGGAAGTTTTGATTCCCGTCACTTTTTCAACTCCACCTAAAATTTCTCCAATCGTCTGTGAATAAACAGGAACAGCTACTAAACTTAAGAAACCGATGTAAATTATTTTTTTCATTCTTTTTTGAATTAATGTATATGAATTAATGGGTGAATTGCAATTAAAATGCCACAATTCAACCTAAAACTTTGAGCTTAGCGAAATTCAAAAGTAATTTCTTTTCACCTGCATTGTCAAATAAAACAGTCGCTTTCACATTGTCCGTTTCCCCTTCCAGTGAAATGACTTTTCCTTTTCCAAATCGATCATGCATCACAATTTTTCCGGCGCTCAATTCCACATTTTGACCATTGGATTGGTTGACAATGTTGGCTTGGGCAATTGGCTTAAAACTCGCTTTTGGTTTGAGTGCTGGTGCTTGTGTTTTCGGTTCCGGTTTTTTACGTTCAAATTTTGGAACTTGCGAATAGTCATCATCAAACAAATTGATGTTTAATCCGCTTTTATTCAG
>CALLXZ010000034.1 GCA_937875605.1 uncultured Moheibacter sp. | reverse complement strand
CAAGTGAAATGGTACGAACTTCTGATTTCTTGTCAAACGAAGTTTTTAAATTATACCATACCGAAACGGAATTGATGCGTTACATCAAACGTTTGGAACGAAAAGATTTGGCATTGAACCATTCGATGATTGCGTTGGGTTCTTGTACGATGAAACTCAATGCAGCAACGGAAATGCTGCCGTTAAGCTGGGGCGGATTTAATGCTGTTCATCCGTTTGTTCCAAAAGAATTTGCAGCAGGATACCAAGAATTAATTAAAAATTTAGAAGATTATTTGTCTGAAATCACCGGATTTGCAGCTACTTCTTTGCAACCGAATTCAGGTGCACAGGGTGAATATGCAGGTTTGATGGTAATCCGTTCTTACCAAATAGCCAATGGCGAGTCCCACAGAAATGTGGTGATTATTCCTGAGTCAGCGCACGGAACGAATCCGGCTTCGGCAGCGATGGCGGGAATGAAAGTCGTAGTTGTGAAAAATTTACCGACCGGAGAATCCGACATCGAAGATTTAAAAGCAAAAATTGCCGTTCATAAAGATAATTTGTCAGCATTGATGATTACGTATCCATCGACTTACGGAGCGTTTGATTCTAATATACGTGAAGTTACCAAATTGGTACACGAAGCGGGCGGACAAGTCTATATGGATGGAGCCAATATGAACGCCCAAGTAGGATTGACAGCACCGGGAATGATTGGTGCAGATGTTTGTCACCTGAATTTGCATAAAACTTTTGCAATCCCACATGGTGGAGGCGGACCGGGCGTTGGACCAATTTGTGTAGCCAAACATTTGGCACCTTATTTAGGTTCGCATCCGTTAATCGAAACGGGAGGAAAAGATTCGGACACGGTTTATTCGGCTGCGCCTTATGGTTCTTCATTGATTTTGACTATATCCTATTCTTATATCCGAATGTTGGGTGAAAAAGGTTTGACAAATTCGACCAAACATGCGATTTTGAACGCAAATTATATGAAATCCCGTTTGGAGAAATATTATGATGTGCTTTATACGAATGCGAATGATGTGGTGGCACACGAATTTATTTTGGGTTTCCGTCCGTTTAAAAAATTGGGAATTGAAGTTTCCGATATCGCCAAACGTCTTATGGATTATGGATTCCATGCACCAACGGTTTCATTTCCGGTTGCCGGAACCTTGATGATTGAACCAACGGAATCTGAATCAAAAGCAGAATTAGACCGATTTGCAGAGGCTTTGATCCAAATCAAAAATGAAATTGATGAAATTGCCAACGGTGATTTCCCACAAGACAACAATGTGTTGAAAAATGCGCCACATCCTTTGGACATCGTAACGGCTGATTCGTGGGATTTCCCTTATTCGCGTGAGAAAGCGTCTTATCCGCTGGAATGGGTGCGAGACCGAAAATTCTTTACACCGGTTGCGAGAGTGGATGATGCATTTGGAGATAGAAATCTAATTTGTACTTGTCCAAGTGTGGAAAGTTATATGGAGAATTAAGTAATTTATTGAATGAGATAATTAAAGCTCACAGGTTTTCAAAGCCTGTGAGCTTTTTTGTATCTTGGATTTTCAAAAACTTTGAAAATGAAACGACTTGATTTGCTTTTAATTTCTTTTGTAGTTTTAATAAGTTGTTCTAAGTCTACCAAAGAAATACATATTTTAGATTTCAAAAAATTTACAATTGAGGTTCCAAAAAATTGGAAGAAATTAGAAAATATACGTGGAGTAGATAGTTATGTAGGTGGATTTGTAACAGAAGATGGTGATTCTATTACATTCGACTTAGGTAAATATTCTAATTCATTGCAAGATGATGGACCTTCATTAATTTCTAGGGAGGCTTTTGAATTTATCTCTAATAATTCTGGGTTTGATTCAACTAACTATGTTATATTGGATGAGGATTCTAAAGTAGATACCGATATCTACAGAAAAAGAAATATTAAATGGGATACAATTGATGGTTATTTGACCAAAATAGTATTTCCGGTTCGTTCAGGTGATGGTACTACAGGTATTTATATTGACAGTTTAAATACCGATTCATATGGAGAGAGAATCAAATTTAATTTAAAAGGATTCGATTTAAA
>CALLXZ010000033.1 GCA_937875605.1 uncultured Moheibacter sp. | reverse complement strand
TTGACCGTTTGATTGGCTTCAAAAATGACAGGTGTATATTCAAAATCCTCGCAAAATTCAAGGAATAATTCCTCATCAGTTCTGGGAGAAACTGCCGCATAAGCAATTCTATTTTCACGGTCGAGGATGATGCTTCCCGTACCTTCCAAATAAATTTCATCTTCCTCAGCAGAAGTATAATCCATCACTTCTTCGGTATCAAAACCTTTTTCGCCCAAAAGCTCCAAAACATCATCTTCTCTCCTTTCATCTCTTCTGTTTTCCGCAAACATCGGATAGAGTGCTATCATTTTATTTTCGTGAAAGGAAATCCAGTTATTTGGAAAAATGGAATCAGGCGTATGTGGTTTCAATGTGTCTTTTAGAACAATCACGTTTACACCGTGTTCACGTAATTTTGAAACCATATTCTGAAATTCATTTAATGCTTTTTGTTGAATGGTTTCAGCGGATTCATCGGTTTCATTCTGGAAATAATTATTTACAGCCGTTTGTTCGTTAAACCGGAAATCAACCGGCTCAATCATTAATATAGTATTTGTGTATTGTTTCATAATTTTGATGGATTTAACTAATCATAATTTTAAAATGTTTCTTTATATACTTTTGCATTTCCTCCATATAGTTTAACTAAATGAATGAGAGCCTTTTCCATTCTTTTTGGTAAATCATCATTACCAAAATTTTTATTTAAGTATACATCTAGATTGCCTTTATTACCTGAATATTCAATAACAGTATTTTTGTAATTCCCGTTTATATAATGTCCTGAATCATCACAGCCTTTTCCATTACAATAAACTTTTATTGTATAACCCCAATCAGAACTTTCTTCTTTTTTTATTTGTACCTCTGAAATCTTTTTTATTAAAATGCGCTCATAGAATAAATTTTCACCAATCTTTTCAAAATAAGTAAAATATCCATCCTCAATCTTTAATTCACGAGTATAAAAATTATTGATTGCATAATCGTTACATTTTTCTAATATCCAACTTTCAGTTTCTAATTTGCTTTGAGCAAAAGATAATGAGGTATTTATAAATAAGAATAATAATAGTATAATTTTAAGTGATTTAGATTTTATTTTCATAGTTTATAATTATTTAATAAAGTACATAGAATTTATATCATGAATTTTAATTTTCTTATCAATTTTATACTTTGAAAGAATTTCTAATTGGTTTAAACTATCGAGAGAAATTAATTCGATATATATGTTTTCTACTAAGTTACAAATATCAAAAAAATAAGCTATTGTCATGTTTTTAGAGTTCTTGGGAAATTTACGAAGATGTGAAGGATAGATTTCTGAGGGTTGTTCAATTATTTTTGTTGAATTTTCAGAATAATCTAAAATAAAAACTTCAGACTCATTACCTAAACTGAATTTATGTGCAAGAGAATTTCTCAAGTTTTTTAGGGAATTTATTTTTAAATCGCATAAGGTTGTAAAATGCTTTAATGTATGCTTAAAACTGTCTTTTTTTAATTCAGCCTTATTCTTTTTTTTGAAAATATTTCCAATTAAATCTATAATTATAAGGTAATTTGCAAGAGCTAGGAATTTGTTACTTTCAAAAGTGATATTAATTATTTGTTCTTCTAATTTATGAATGTTAATTAAATCTATTCTTTCTCCAGTTTCTATATATCTATTACTCAATTCTCTTGCATTTCTAATGGCAATTGAAAGTGTTGAAATTTCCCATTCTTCGGTATAGTTAATGTTTAATATTTTTTTTATTAAATCGGATTCAGTAATCATTATAGTAATTATTAATGAATTTAACTTCGAATTAACGGCAAAGTCGAACATCTCAAAAGTCCGCCCATACGGGAAACATTTCGGTAAGGAATTTCCTCTACGGTCATTCCCCATTCGTTTCTCATGTGGTTATTTAGTCGTGTAAATTGTTTTTCAGAAACCACAATTTCAGGCGAAATGGAAAATACATTTGGGTTCATCCAATACATTTCTTCTTTGGTTACTTCAAAAACATTGTCCCGCCCGAAAAGCGAAATCAAAATGTCGTAATTCATCGGATTTCGAAAACCCTCTTTGTAAATGATGGCTTTGTTTTTTCCGACAGGTTGAAACGTACAATCCAAATGCAAAATTCCGGTGTACGGATCAAAATCATCTTTGACCAATTCCATATCCATCACCCATTTGTTTGGAAATAAATCTTTAAAAAACTGAACCGCTTCAAAATTGGTACGAGCCGTTTTGAAACTTTTATAATCGGATTGTTTATAAGTTCCGACAAACATAAATTCGTTCCACAATATTACATCTCCGCCTTCCACATGAACTTCTTCAGGAACCTGGATTACTTTTTCCTTTGCGATGGAATGGATGATTCTCTCATAAGCTTCCTGTTCATCCGCTCGGTCAGGAATGATATTGGCTATGATGAATTTATCGTCGATAACCATCCCAACGTCACGTGCAAAAACCTGGTTACAATTTTCCAAAACCCAGGGACGAAAAACCTGAACATTGTGTTTTTTCAGCACCTTTTCAAATTCGCCCATTTCAAACTGAACATCGGATTCTTTTGGATATTGGTTCAACTTTACGCTTTCATACGATTTTGAATCATAGGTTTCACCCAAAGTCGGTTCCGGTCCCATAGAATCCGGAATTCCCAATACAACTGCTTCGAGTTTTGAAGTTTCGTTTTTTACGTTTAGAATCATAAATTCGATTTGTTACAAACCATGTAGAGACAGATATTATCTGTCTCTACAAAATTATTGTGTAATATATAATTTTTTATTTCTGGATTCCCAAAACTTTCAATCCGTTTACAGTAGCAATATCAGAAAGTTTTTCTACGTCGTAGAAATGACAAGATTCCAACATTACGCGTAATTCAGTCCATAAATCTCCGTCGGAGAAAGGTTTGTAAATATCGTTGATGTTATCGGTTCCAAATGCAACACAGATTCCTGCCGGAATCATTTCGTCAACCGGTGTCATAGAATTATGGCTTGGTGCTAAACGCTCTGTACGGTTATGGTCGATCCAAGCAGTCGGACATGAAATTACGTGCATATCTGCTTCTTTTATCAAATTATACAATTCCATTCTGTATTTTTTCGGATGAGCTGCAACCGAAATCGAGTGAACCGCCGTTACTTTTCCCTGCATTCCATGTTCGATGGTTTTACGAGCCAATTGTTCGGTTTCTTTTTCTTCGTCTGTATTGAATTGATCCACATGTACATGAACCAATTTCCCTTTGGATTTTGCAGTGCTGAGCAAAATATCCAAATGCTCATCTTCCCGTCCGAAATCCTTTGCCGGCAAACCACCGATGATATCTACAAAATCAACCGACATATCAAACCATTCACGCGCTTTCGGGTCAATTACACCTTTTAAAACCTGATTGGCAAAACGGATTTCAATGTCTTTTCCATAATTATCTTTCAGTTTTTGAGCAGCGATGATGCTTCGGTCTTCGATAACTTCATCCACATCGATGAAAGTTCCAACTGCCTGAGCGCCTTGTTCCAAAAAGTGATTGATGGCACGTT
>CALLXZ010000032.1 GCA_937875605.1 uncultured Moheibacter sp. | reverse complement strand
AACATCGGCATAAGTCGAAGCAACGTCGCCTGCTTGGATGGGCAACATATTTTTTTTTGCAGTAATTCCTAATTTATTTTCCAATGCTGATATAAAATCCATCAGTTTAACCGGATTATTATTTCCGATATTATAAATTTTGTAGGGAGCAGACGAAACAGAAGCGTCATCTGAATTGGCATCCCAATTTGGATTTTCTTTGGGAGCGTTATCGTTTACGCGGGTGATTCCTTCTACGATATCGTCTACATAGGTGAAATCGCGTTGCATTTCGCCAAAGTTAAAAACATCAATCGGTCTGTTTTCTAAAATGGCTTTTGTGAAAAGAAACAATGCCATATCCGGTCTTCCCCAAGGACCGTAAACCGTAAAAAAGCGCAGGCCGGTGGTGGGGATGTTAAATAGATGACTGTAAGTATGCGCCATCAATTCATTTGCTTTTTTACTAGCAGCATATAGACTGATAGGGTGATCTACATTGTCTTTTGTGGAAAAAGGTTGTTTTTCATTCAGACCATAAACACTGGAACTGCTAGCATAGGTTAAATGCTGGATATGGTAATGACGGCAACATTCTAAAATATTCATAAAACCGATGATATTGGCATCCATATAAGCATCAGGATTAGTCAGTGAATATCGAACGCCTGCCTGCGCTGCTAAATTGACTACACGGTCAAATTTTTGTTCCGAAAAAAGTTTATCCAGATTAGATTTATCTTCTAAATTAAGTTGGATGAATTTGTAACTCGGATAAATGGAACTTTGAATCAAATGATTGTATTGAATTTTTTCTTGTTCAATTCCGGTATTTTGAAGTCGTCCGTATTTCACCCGTATGTCATAATAGTCATTGATGGAGTCCAATCCAACTATTTCATCTCCTCTTTCCAATAATTTTTTGGCAATATGAAATCCGATGAATCCGGCTGTTCCTGTGATAAGAATTTTCATCTGTTTTTATTTGTTTTTAATGGTTTGATGGAATGCCCAAAAGAAATTTACGGTTGATTTGTAGAAAATGATAAAGGACATTTCATAGGTTAATTCTGATTATATAATCCGGCAAATATAAGATGTTATAGATTAATATTAAATGCGAACAATATGTGCCCGAAAAAATAATATATATCTTTGCAATTCAATTTAAACCTAAACAGATGATTTTTTACCCGAAAACCAGTTTTTTGTGCTGAGATATGGGATATTAAAATTATCTATGGAAAAGTTATTTTTTATATGGAAAAATTTTCTTTAATCGTATGCAATTATAATAACGGTAAATTTTTCTATAAATGTTTGGAGAGTATTGAAAAACAAACCTATTCAAACATCGAAGTAGTTATCATTGATGATTGTTCGACAGATGATTCTCGTTCCGTAATTTTAGAGCAAATAGCTGATAAACCCCACTTTCATTTTTATGAAAATGAAGAAAATAGAGGATATGCTTATTCTTTGCATAGAGGAATAAATCTTTCTACTGGGGAATTTGTGGCCAGAGTGGACCCGGACGATGCTATTTATGATAATGCGGTAGAGGAAAGTTTAAAAAACCTTCATGCCAAAAACATCATCGCAACTTATTCGCAAATTATGATGTGTAATGATAACTTGGAAGCTCAAAACATTTATCCCCGTACCCGCTCAGTAAAGAGTGGGAATAAATTGTTTTTTAACATAAACAATGAAGTATCTCATTTTTTTGCATTTAAGAAATCTGCTTATCTTCAGACAGAAGGAATTAATGTAAATCTACGTTCATCGGTTGATTTTGACCTCTATTTGAAATTATATGAAATAGGGAGTTTTCATTTTATAACTCAGCCTCTTTATTTATACCGGCAGCATCAAGGAGGTATTTCTCAGGACAAATCTAAAAAAGAGAGAATTTATAAAAATTGGAATTGGTTTTCATAAAATTTATGGTAAAGAAGTAACAACCGAATTAAACTTGGCGCAACTAATTTACCAAAATCAAAATCGTTATATAGATAAAATAAAACGTTTTATATTTTCCAAATCATGATTTCTTATTTCAAATTTTCGGAACAGAATCAGTATGATTTAGATACCATTCATCGGTTTAATGATGAATTTTTTCCTCAACGAAAACCTCATAAAGAGTATGATGTCTATCGCTTTTTAGATAATCCGTTTTCCGCCGAAAAGCTGGATTATCTGTATGGGGTAGAAAAAGCAGGTGAATACGTTGCTCAAATGCTAACCATGCCTTCAGCACTAACGCTAAATGAGAAACAAATTCCTGTTTTTTGGGGACAGGATTATTTTGTGAAAGAATCCTCCCGAGGAGAAGGAATCGGGAAAGAATTAGCAAATTATTATCTTTCCAATGATTATTATATCGCAGTAGGATTTTCGCCTAAATCAGCAATTATCCACCAAAAAATGGGCGCAAGGAAAATAGGATATTTGGATTTATACACCAAATGGGCAAGTCCATTTCATCGTTTTAAATTCCTGTTGGAAAGAGGGATGAAAAGAAAACCCAAGCATGTTTCAGCTTATGAATTTCCTGAAAAAACAATGGGATTCACACGAATTCACTCTTCCTCAGAATTACATCTTCCAGAATTATCATGGAATGAAAATGTAATTGCGTCTATCCGTACAAAAGAATATTTTCAATGGCGTTTTTTTTACAAATCCAATCGGTATTTTGTTTATCAAAATATAATTGACCAACAAGAAAATGCGATTTATTTTGTAGCGAAACCCTATTTTTATAAAGGAGTGAATTGGTTGAAAGTGATCGATTATCGATTTAATTTGAACGACCCTTCCCAATTCGAAAAAATATTAAAAGGAATTAATGCCATCTGTAAAGAACTGAATCTCTACGGTTTGATGTTGCCATCTTCTCAAAAAATAACCGAAAACGTCTTATTACGCAAAGGATTTTTACGTCAAAAACATCAAGTAGTTTTGACTACTTTTCCTTTTGATTTTGAAGAAATAGAAGAGTCGCATGATCAATTTGTAATAAGTTTTGCCGATAGTGATCAGGATATGCATAATTATTTAGGAAAATTCAATTATGGCTAAGATTATTAATTTTCATGATATTTATGATCGTAAATGGTTTGAAGAAACCATAGATGTAATTCAGGAATTATATGAAATTGTTCCTTTTTCTGAAATTCAAAATTTTTATCAGGGAAAGTCAACCACTAAAAAAGTAGCTCATCTAACAGTGGATGATGGACATATTTCTACGCATTCTATCATCTATCCCGTTTTGAAGGAAAGAAATCTGACCGCTTCAATTTTTGTTTCTCCAAAGATTATTCAAGATAATACGAACTTCTGGTATTTCGAATGCGGCGATTATGATAAAGAAAAACTTCGTTTATGTATTTCGGAAGTTTTGGAAATAGAAGTACAGAAACTCAAAGATTTTTATCCAAGGTCCATCATGAAAACTTTGAAATTAGATCAAAATTGGAGTATTATTAATCTATATCAAAATAAATATAATCAGCTGACTAAACCCGGACAATATATAAATGCACAGCAACTAATAGAATTAGAGAAAAGTGGTGTTTTTGAAATAGGAGCTCACACACTGAATCATCCCATATTGGCAAATGAATCAGATGACATTTCCTATTTGGAAATATTTGATTCAGTTAAGAATCTAAGTGAGATGCTAGGGCGGAAAGTGACAACATTTGCTTATCCAAACGGAACACCGGAACTGGATTTTGGGAGCAGGGAAATGAAGTTTTTAAGACAAGCTGAAGTCAACTATGCTTTTTCCTTTGAATTTAAAAATTTGAATAAAAAGGATAATTTATTATCCATTCCTCGGTATGGTTTATATCATGGAAATCAAGATTTCGTTCGAAAGAAATTAAAATACGGTGCGGTTTGGGAACCGTTCAAAAAAATATTTTTAGAGGATGAAGCGAAATACAGAAGAAAATTGAACGATAAACTAATAAAGATTTCGAAATAATGGTTAGCATACTCATTAAATCCTTTAACCGTCCCTATTATTTAGATCGTTGTTTAAACAGCATTCAAAAATTCGTTAGTGGAGATTATAAAGTAATTGTATTGGATGATGGTACGCCTGAAAAATATCTTTCCAGAATTTCAGAATTGTATCCTTATGTTGAAATAAAAAAATCAAATCAACATGAAGAGAAAGGGAAGGCGATTGCCGAAAATTTACTAACCAAAAAAGAAATAGACGGTTTTCAGGTTCCTATAGGATTTTGGAAAGAAGAAGTAAAAAAAGCAGGGAAGTATGTGATGGTAACTGAAGATGATGTATGGTTTACAAGGGAGATTGATTTGAATTTCTATGCCGGCCAAATGGGATTACACGGAACGGATCTTTTAAAATTAGGCTGGTTAGGTGAATCTGAATCAAATCAAATCGGGGATGAACAACAATTGACCGACGAAATTTTATTGGAAAACCTACAAGATCTTTTTGTTTCCAATGAATTTGTAATGGATCTGCTCTTGCATAATAAGTATAAGTTTTTCTCATTATTATATCGTTTGGGTATGGTAGATCATCAAACGACAAGAAAATACTGGAAGTTAAATACCATTTTGATGGGATTGTGGAACAAAGAGTATTGGTTGTATGTTTGGAAAAACCTGGAAAGTCGTGTAAATGAGAAACAACAACTACGAAATGCGGCGGTTTGGTTAAATCGAAATAAAAAGAATTCCAATTTAATTGGGAAAACAAAGAAAAATTACCTGAAAACGACCTTTCAATCATCTGCCACTAATTCTTATCATAAATACGGAAATGATTTTGACGTGAATTATTTTAACCATAAAATGAATGAAGCATGGTTAGAAAGCCGATTTGATTCGATGGAGAATTTCCCAAAAGATTTCAGCTTGGAATATTTTGAATTGTTTTTTGATGAGCAAATGAATAAAAGTAGTTTCAGAGAATGGGTTGAAAAATTCAAATCACAATATCGAAATATTGGATTTCAAACGGAATAATTATTCATGAATACCGAAAAATCAAAAATAAAAGTATTATTCAGAGTCCGTTCTCTCGAAATGGGCGGTGTGGTAAAAGCACTCATAGATATTTTACAACACCTGCCGAAAGATCGTTTGGAAATTACGGTAATGGTCAATCTTTTTCAGGGGGAATTGAAAAATGATTTACCAAAAGATGTGAAACTTATTAAGATTGCAAGGGGTAAAGAATCCTATAGTTCTATTTCATTTCTAAATAAAATACAATTAGGAATTCGACTTCTTAAATTAAGAATGTTGGATACTTTTCCTTTTTTATTGGGAAAATTATACTACCGAGAAAAGTATGATATAGAGATAGCTTTCGGTAGAGCGGAATTGGAAATGGTACTAAAAAGTCCGCAGAAGCATTCTAAGAAATTGGGGTGGGTTCATTGGGAATTTAGCCATGCGCCGGAAGTGAACAAGTCAGATTTACTGGTTTCTCAATTAGAAAAATTTGATCATGTGGTTTTTTGTTCGGATAATGTCAGAAAGCAAGTAAAAGAAATCTATGGGATTGAGTTCGCTTCCTATTCGGTTTTTCCTAATGTGATTCATCCGGAAGAAATTCTTTTAAGAAGTAAAGAAAATAAGGAGGAATCTTTAATTTTCACAGAAGATTTGTTTACTTTTTCATCGGTGGGAAGAGTGAAAAATGGAAAAGGATATCCGCTATTGTTAGAAATTCACAAAGAATTATTGGAAATCGGGCTAAGACATAGGATTGTAATAGTGGGAGACGGCGATAAATTGGAAGAGCTTCGAAAAAAAGCAAAGGATTGGAATGTAAGCGATACTTTTTTATTAGTTGGAAATCAACAAAATCCTTTTCCCTATTTGTTAAGGTCAGATTGTTTTATCCTGCCTACCCAAAGCGAGGCCTATCCTTTGTCTGTAAAAGAGGCATTGGTTTTGGGAATTCCGGCTGTGGTTACAGATGTAGGTGGAGTGAGTGAAATCGTGACGGATGGAACGGATGGAATCTTGATGAAATATGACAAATTGGATATTTTTCAAAAAATGAAGAAAGTATTGTCAGATCCCGAACTTTATCTTCAACTAAAAAAAGAAGCATCAAAATCCGTGTCTAAATTTGAAACGGATGAAATTTATAAACAGATAGAACAATTGTTTTTGAACCTCAACATACATGGAGAATAAAATTACTGTCATAACACCCACTTTTAACAGGGCTCATACTTTGGAAAGAGTTTATCAATCTATCATTCGACAAAATTTCAAGCAAATAATATGGCTTATTATGGACGATGGATCTACGGATAATACGAAAGATTTAATTCAAAATTTTATTGAAAAAGATGAAATGACCATTCAGTATATATTTAATGAAAACAGAAAAAAATATATTACTCTATTAGATGGGATTTTAAATTATATTAAAACAGACTATTTTATAATCATGGATTCTGATGATGAATTTTATGGTGTAAATTCTATTAATTTTTTTTTCACAAAAATTAAAGATGTGAAGGAAGATGAATCTATAGCGAGTGTTTGTGGTCACGTAGTTGATTCAAGCAACAAAATTGTAGGAGACTTATTTCCGCATTCTCCCTTTATTACCAGCATTTTTGAAATGAGATTTAAATATGGAGTAAAAGGGGGTAAAATGGCAATTAACGACACTCGAAAATTTAAAAAATTGGATTTAGATTTAGATTATTATCGGGATAAAGGATATGTTCCGGATGATATTTGGCAAAACATTTTTGATGGCAAATACAAGACAATGTTTATCAATGAGATATTTAAAATTTACCATCTGGATCCAAACGATAAGAAGTCATTATCTACTAGTAGATTTACAAAAAAAAGTGCATTTGGAATTATGGAATCATACCGCACAAATTTAGAAACCAACGAAAAGCATTATATGAATTACCCGATAGTCATGATGAAAAAAATGCTTGGGTATATTTATTTTGGATTACACAATGGACTATCAGCCAAATTATTATTTGATAACTTAAAGAAAAAATTAAATCGAATCTGTTTTGTGATTTTGTTCATACCTGCGCTTTTTTTATATTACCTTAAACCATTAAAAAATTAGAATTAAGAAGAATTATTATATTCTTTTTTATAAAGCATTTCAAAATTGTTTATTAAAAATTTTAGCAGTTATTTTTAATAGCATCCAGTGGATTTGACCTAGTCATTTTGTTAAAAAATACATATAAGTGGACGTTATTAATTTTTTAATGCTCTTTTAAACCGATATTTTAGTTTTATTTTTGCAGCTTAAACCAACCCATGTCCAAAAAGAAAATCCTTATACGAATTGGCTCCCTTCGCCATGGCGGAGCTGAAAAAGTATTGGTAACCTTTCTGAAAAATCTCCCTTCAGATAAATATGAAATTGATTTATTGCTGAATTTATATTCAGGTAGATATATAGATGAGGTTCCGGATTGGATTACTATCTATTATCTGAATCGTGGAGAAATGATCACGACCAACCGTTTACAAGATATTCCCCAAAAGGGATTCCGGGTGATGTATCAGAAAATTTTAAGAACCTTTCCGTCCCTTTTGCATAAATTCATTTTAAAAGGAAAAAAATACGATGTGGAATTTGCTGCCATTCAAGGTTTAAGAGATGAAGTTTTAAATTCGCCCAATAAAAAAAGTAAGAAAATAATATGGATTCACAGTGATCTGAAAAAAGTTACATCTTACAAATATGATGAAAGGGAATTGTTAAAGTTTTTTGAATTTGACAAAATTCTAATTAATTCTCAAGAAGTATTTAATGATTTTTTGGAATTGGCACAGACAGAAAAGGATAAAAAAAGTTTAGAGAGGATTTATAATCCGCTGAATACGAAGGAAATATTGGAGAAGTCTGAACAATCAACTGAGTTGTATACATTTAAAGAAAAGATTCCGACTTTTATTTCAGTTGGAACTGTGTATCCTGCAAAAGGATTTGATCGATTGTTAAAAATACACAAACAACTTCTAGAAGAGGGATTTTTACACGAGATATTAATAATAGGCGATGGATATGATTTTGAAAACATCTATAACCTACGTGAAAAATTAAATGTGGAAAAGACAGTCTCAATGTTGGGATATGTGGAAAATCCTTACCCTTATGTAAAAGCCGCAGATTATTTTATACTGAGTTCTGTTTATGAAAGTTTTCCGACCGTTCTTACAGAAGCCGTAACGCTAAAAAAGAAAATTGTATCAACCTTAGTTCCAGGCGCAACCGAATTATTACAGAATGGAGAATTAGGCTTAATTGTGCAGAATTCAGAAGATGGAATTTACCAAGGAATGAAACGTATCATGACCGAGCCGGAACTTGGAAAAAACTATCAAAACAAAATTGCTAATTTTGTGCCACCTTTTTCATTGGAGAATTCCGTGAAAAAAATCGAAGAAATAATAGATCATTTGTGATGCCAACTTTACTTCAGCAAGATTATTTCCGGAAGACCGGAATCTATAAAAAAATTCGAATCTGGGACGTGTTTTCAGATCCCGGATTATTGTTTTTATTTTATTTGAGAAAGTCACAAAATACTTCCTCCAAAAGCCCGATGGGTATTTTTTACCGATTAATGCTCAGACGCTATCAAATTTTATATGGATTTCAAATATCCTATAAAACCGAAATAGGAGGTGGGCTGTATCTAGGACATTGGGGAACGGTAGTGGTCAATCCCAAAGCTAAAATCGGGAAGAATTGTAACCTGGCGCATGGCGTGACCATCGGCCAAACCAATCGTGGAGAAAAACAAGGCGTTCCTGAAATCGGGGACAATGTTTGGATTGGAACCAATGCGGTTATCGTGGGAGGAATTAAAATCGGTAACAATGTGCTAATCGCTCCGAATTCTTATGTGGTAAGTGATGTGGAAGATGATTCTATCGTGGTCGGAAATCCTGCCCGAATGATGAAAAATGACAATGCCACAGAGGGCTATATAAACAACATGAATTGAAAACAATTGTCTTTATTTTGCCAGATTTGAGTCAGGGAGGTGCAGAGAAAGTTATTGCCCTTCTTGCTAATGAATTAGACAGAAAGAAATTCAGACCCGTACTTATTTTATTTGAAAAAAAAGGACATTATTTAAAATTCTTGAAGGAAGACATTCAGATAATAGAATTGCAAACCCAAAGAATCAGATACGCCATTTTTAAAATTCTTCCCTTATTAGTTAGATTAAAGCCTGAAATTGTTTTCGGTGGCTGGGGTGAAGTGAGTGCCTTTCTCTCCCCGATGATTCCCTTTTTCAAAAAAACAAAATTCGTCACCAGAGAAACCAACGTAGTATCTGAACACGTGAAACGAAAGGAAATCAAGTTTTTTTATCGGTTTTATAATAATTTTCATAAAATCATCGCACAATCTGATGATATGCTGAATGATTTGGTTGAAAACCTGAATAT
>CALLXZ010000031.1 GCA_937875605.1 uncultured Moheibacter sp. | reverse complement strand
TTGACGGATTTTTAAATTTTGATTCAAATCAATTAGAAAATTTACACAAAGAATTTGGATTCTCAATGGGAATGGACGATTTGGAATTTATCCAAAATCACTTCCAATCCATTCAAAGAAATCCAACCGAAACAGAACTAAAAGTTTTGGACACCTATTGGTCTGACCATTGCCGTCACACCACTTTCGAAACGGAAATCACCGAAATCAAATTTGAAAACCAATTCAAAGAAACTTTACAAAATACATTTGATTATTACCTCAAATTAAGAGAAGAATTAAATATCACAAAACCAATCCGAATGATGGACATCGCGACCATCATGGGCAAATATTTAAGCAAAACCGGAAAGGTAAATAACATCGATATTTCGGAAGAAATCAATGCTTGTTCCATCGTTGTGCCGATTGATGTTGATGGCCTGGAAGAAGAATGGTTGCTTCAATTCAAAAATGAAACCCACAACCATCCGACTGAAGTTGAGCCATTTGGCGGAGCTTCGACTTGTGTGGGCGGTGCGATTCGCGATCCTTTGTCGGGACGTGCTTACGTTTTCCAAGCGATGCGTGTGACGGGTTCGGCGAATCCTTTGGAGAAAATCGAAGATACACTTCCGGGAAAATTACCCCAAAGAAAAATCACCAAAGAAGCTGCAAACGGGTACAGTTCGTACGGAAATCAAATCGGTTTGGCAACGACTTATGTAAAAGAAATTTATGACGAAGGCTACAAAGCCAAACGTATGGAAGTAGGTTTCGTCGCAGGTGCGGTGAAAAAAGATTGGGTAAGAAGAGAAGAACCGATTGCCGGAGACAAAGTCATTGTTTTGGGAGGAAGAACCGGACGTGACGGGGTTGGAGGTGCTACAGGTTCATCCAAAACACATGACGGACAAAAACTGGAAGAATTAAGTTCAGAAGTACAAAAAGGAAATGCAATCGTGGAACGAAAAATCCAAAGATTGTTTAGAAATAAAGAAGTTTTGGCACTCATCAAAAAGTGCAATGATTTTGGAGCAGGGGGAGTTTCGGTCGCCATTGGGGAAATTGCAAGAGGCGTAAATATAAATCTGGACACACTACCACT